>NZ_NHNG01000046.1:0-3296 GCF_002287155.1 Arsenophonus sp. ENCA | reverse complement strand
AAATCTTGAATCAGCGAAAGAGCATGGTTGAACCTGTGTTTTCAGCATTGCGGGGAATTCAGGGTTTGGAACGTTTCCGGCGTAAGGGATTATTAGCGGTAAAGCTCGAATTTACCCTGCATGCAATGGCCTATAACTTATCAAGAGCGGTTGCTCTGATATTATGGATGATTTTCAGTCTATTATTTGTACAAACTAAAATCAGAAAAAGAGAAAATCTGCACGGTGGGATATTGTTGAAAAAAAAATTCCACCCCTTTTGCGACAGCCTCAAGTACTGCGGAGGAGTAAATTTTGCTGTTAATTCGACTGGCTGCACGAATATAAGGTAAGCTAATATCCTTGCTTTTGATCACTTTAAATTCATGTATTGGATAGCTGGGATTATCCTGATTATATTTTTGCCTAAATATGGGGATAGTTTCATTGAATAAGGCTGCATCGGGTGATAAATAAGCAATCGAAACCTCTGTTTCAGGCATAATTGGTAATTCTTTTGCCAGCACGGGGAATAGTGGCAATAATGCAATAAATAGTAATGCTAACTCAAATTTGCGATTGTAAATTTTCATCATCGTTACTCGTCAGTATAAATTTTTTCATAAAGGATCCATTAGGATAAGGTAAATGACATTACAACAATGGGCACTCTCATTTAAAGGACGAATTGGTCGAAAACCATTTTGGCTTGGTATGGTTATTTGGTTTTTATTAATGGTCATGATATTTAGTTTGCAAACTTTTTTGTTATTTTCTCCTTATATTTTACTGTTATTAGTCATTTTGTTGTTCTACCCATTGGCGGCAATTTTTACTAAACGTCTACATGATCGTGGTAAATCTGGTGGCTGGTTGTTGTTATTATTGTTGGCTTTTGTGCTATTTTCTATCGATGTTAGTTTATTCACACCTTTTTGGCAGTGGGGGATTGGACGATTTCTACCTTTATTTATTGTTACCATATTATTTTTAGATTGTGGTAGTTTTAAAGGTCAGGATAAAGCAAATCGTTATGTTAAAAAAACTGAACAAGTTGACTATTTCAGCTGATTAATTTTTATTTATCTCGGTTTACCAATATTGTTCACTGGTAATGTGTCCCGCTTTACGGCGTAAGTGTTTATCCATCGCTCTTTGTATTTTTAGTAGTTGTTGGGTATCTTTAACCATTTGTGGATTACCGCAAAGCATAACATGGCTCGTTGAGGGATCAATTTTTGCCTTTACTGCTTGTTCTAGCTGTCCGCTTTCAATTAGCGCTGGAATACGGCCGGTGAGTGAACCAGTTTTGTTTTCGCGACTGACAATAGTTTGGATCTTTAATTTTCCCTGATATTTTTTCTCAAGAGCTTTCATTAATGGTAAGTAACTGAGATCTTCCGGGTAACGTACCGCATGTACCAGGATAATTTGGTTAAATCGGGCTAAATTTTCGCCAAATTGCAAAATGGATAAAAAAGGCCCAATTGCGGTACCTGTCGATAGCATCCAAAGCGTTTCACAATCAGGCAGTTCTTCTAACACAAAAAAACCTGCTGCTTCTTCAGTGACATAAATAGGATCACCGGGTTTCAATGCTTCAAGGTGTGGGCTGAGTTTTCCTTCCGGTACGGTGACGAGATAGAATTCTAATTGATTATCATTGGGTGCGTTAACATAAGAATAGGCGCGTTGGATACGCTGGCCATTGATTTCTAGCGCAAGTTTAGCATATTGCCCCGCAATAAACGGTTTAATTGGCGCTTCGAGGATCAAACTAAATAAGGCATCTGTCCATTTATGGTTTTTAATAATTTTTCCTGTTACCCAATTCGCCATACTACTGGCCTCCCAATGTGTCAGATAAAGCGTTAATGTTTGGTCATATTATGTCAAATCTAGGCAAAACCATTATCGATAATGTGTTTTAACTATTCAGTTAAATTATGACTCTTTAATTATGATATGAAATTGTACAGTTATGTTTATAAAATAAGTCAATTAGATTCGGTTAGGTGGAAAAAATAATTTAATCGGTTAACTCGAATTTTTTTTATAATTTGTTAGATTAATTGATATTAACGTACAGATTTGATGGGGCTTTTTTTCTTTAAGCCTAAGATATTGTAACCTTTTTTAATACATTGATTATTATATAAAATGAGAAAATTAGAACACTTCAATTTGCTATTAATGCTCATTGTTTTAATTGCTGTCGGGCAGATGACGCAGACAATTTATGTCCCGGTTATTGCAGAAATTGCTGCCTATTTCGCTGAACCTGATGGTGCGGTGCAAAGCGTAATGGGAGCGTATCTGCTATTTTATGGACCTATATCCGATCACGTCGGTCGTCGCCCGGTTATTTTAGTCGGTTTAATTATTTATTTGATCGCAACCATAATCGCAATTTCCGCACCTTCATTAAAGATCTTGATTATTGCCAGTGCACTGCAAGGTTTAGGTGTCGGTGTTGCCGGCGTGATGGCAAGAACTATGCCGTGTGATCTCTATATCGGAACCGCATTGCGTTATGCTAATAGCATATAAATATGGGAATATTAGTTAGTCCGTTACTGGCACCGATGATTGGTGGTGGTATTGCCTATTTTTTCGGCTGGCATGCAACTTATATTTTCCTGTTTTTATTGGGTAGTTTTGTCTTGATCAGTATGTGGAAATGGTTGCCTGAAACTTGCCCGCCTGCATCTGAAAAAAGAAATATGCTTTCTGCTTATTATTCGTTGTTATCAAATCCTACTTTTGATGCTTACTTAGTCATATTAATTGGTGGACTGGCGGGTGTTGTGGTATTTGAATCAAGTAGTGGTGTATTGTTGGGGGGAGTATTAGGTTTAAATAGTATTACCGTCAGTATTCTATTTATTTTGCCTATTCCTGCGGCATTTTTAGGTGCTTGGTATGCCGGGCGCGAAGGAAAAACTTTTTATCAGTTAATGTGGCATGCCGTTTTTTTGTTGTGTTTCTGCGGCTATTATCATGTGGTTACCAGGTTGGTTTGGATTTATGAATGTGTGGTCACTGTTGATCCCTGCCGGACTTTTTTTCTTTGGGGCAGGTATGTTATTTCCATTAGCTACCACCGCGCCAATTCCCAAACGAAATGCAACAAAGTAAATCCTTGGTCATACATAGATAAAATTACTGTAATGACCCCATAAGAGATACTGTTGTATGAAGGGAAAACATTTGAACTTACATGAGCGTTTTTATATCGAAAAACGAATAATTGACGGTGTTACTCAGGCCACTATTGCTAGAGAATTGGGGCTTTCTCGTTCAACTGTCAGCAGGGA
>NZ_NHNG01000437.1:0-3337 GCF_002287155.1 Arsenophonus sp. ENCA | reverse complement strand
TACTGTATTTGGTAAAGATCAGAAGTCATTCTTACTGACTCTAGCGGATAAAGCTACCAAGCAGATTATTATCCGCAAGTTACCGAATAAACGCGCTGATACTGTTGTAGATGCTTTCCGTGACATTGTAGCAAATACCTTCTGTGACTTTAAAACTTTGACGGCCGATAACGGTTCTGAGTTCTCCATGCATAAACAGATAACTGAGATCACCGGTGCTAATGTCTTCTTTGCCAGGCCTTATCACTCATGGGAGCGTGGTTTAAATGAACACAGTAACGGACTTATCCGCCGTTTTTACCCAAAAGGAACGGATTTCAACTCAGTCACGGACAACGAGATTGCAGAACTTGAGCACATACTTAATACTCGGGGACGAAAATCGTTGGGCTATTTTTCTCCAAATGAAGTATTTTTAGCTCATCTAATGGCTGCATAACGTTTTATGGGTTTGTTGCGTTTCGACTGGGAATGGGCCAATTAGTTTTGTGCGAAACTCGTGACTTTGTTGCATTTCGTTTGGGAATTGGCGACAGGTAGCATTAAATTTTAGTTCGTTAATGTTTATGTTTCCTATTTCTCTTGGTATCGCAGCAACGATCCGGGTCGGTTATAATTTAGGTAGCTCTTCAACGGAAAAGGCAAAAATATCCGCCTATACCAGCATTATGGTAGGTTTAACGGTAGCTTGCTGCACCGCAATTATGACAGTGTCACTTAGGGAGCAGATCGCATTAATGTATAATCGCAATCCGGAAGTCGTCCTATTGGCTTCACAATTGATGTTATTCGCTGCTATCTATCAGATTTCCGATGCTATTCAAGTCATTGGCGCCGGTATATTACGTGGTTATAAAGATACCCGTTCAATTTTCTTTATCACTTTCATTGCTTACTGGCTGCTCGGCCTACCAACAGGTTATCTACTTGGTTTAACTGACTTTATTGTGCCGCATCTGGGACCAAAAGGTTTTTGGATCGGTTTTATTATTGGCTTAACGGCATCAGCTATCATGATACTTTCTCGCATATTATGGCTTCAACGTCAGCCAAACGAATTTGTATTACGACATTCCACTCGATAGCTATGTTGTCAAACGGGTATAAGGTATAAAAAATGAAAAATTGCGCTTTTATGCTAAATAGCATTAAATACGAGCAGTTAGAAGTAAAATTGCATTTTTTCCCTTGCCAGAATGGCAACTGCCCGTTAATATTCGTTTCCACATTATCGCCATAGCAATTTTTATTGCGTCCGTAGCTCAGTTGGTTAGAGCACCACCTTGACATGGTGGGGGTCGGTGGTTCGAGTCCACTCGGACGCACCAATTCTGTTTATTCCCAATACCGTTTTCAATTTGTAAAGTCAGTCAGCCTGCTTCGATTGGTAATGAAAAAGCGCGTTTACGCTTTTTCATCCAACAAATGATCACTTAATCAGATTTATTTGTATTAAATAGCCCGCTGTGAAAAATCTCGCAAACGAAAACCAAAAATAAATAACGCAACAAAGTAACTCATTGCACCGGCAAAAACCACCAATAGCAACCGCGTGATCCGTATCAGCATATTTCCCTGCTCCCATGACGGCATAAAATTTAATAGCAACAACAATACCGCTACCATAACAATTAAAGCGGCGATTAACTTGAGCAAAAATTTCCCCCAACCAGCTAAGGGAGAAAAAATTGCCTGGCGACGTAACTGCCAATACAACATCAAAGCATTAAAGCATGCCGCTAAGCCAATTGATAAGGCCAATCCTGCATGTTTGAGCGAACCAATAAAAGCAAGGTTCATTAATTGTGTCAAAATTAAGGTAATAATCGCGATTTTAACCGGTGTTTTAATATCTTGTCTCGAATAGAACCCTGGCGCTAATACCTTAACGACAATTAACCCCATCAAGCCGACACAGTAAGCAATTAATGCCCGTTGAGTCATTACCGCATCGTAGGCGGTAAAATTGCCATACTGAAAAAGCGACACTGTCAACGGTTCGGCTAAAATAACCAGCGCAATCGCACAGGGTAGCGCTAATAAAAAGCAAAGCCGTAACCCCCAGTCCATTAGGCGCTGATATTCTTTATGATCACCGGTTGAAAAACTCTTCGCCAGAGAAGGTAATAAGATAGTACCAAGTGCCACTCCTAAAACACCGGTAGGGAGCTCCATCAATCGGTCAGCATAATACATCCACGAAACAGAGCCTGATTGTAAAAATGAGGCAAAAATAGTATTAATAATTAATGAAATCTGGCTTACAGAAACCCCAATAATCGCCGGCCCCATTAACTTCAATACTCGCCACACACCGCTATTACGAAAAGAGATACGCGGTAAAACTAACATGCCAATTTTTTGTAAATAAGGTAATTGATACAGCAACTGTAAAATACCGCCGGCAAAAACTCCCCACCCTAACGCTGTAATAGGTGGTTCACAATATGGCGCCAACAACAGTACTGATATAATCATACTGATATTAAGTAAAGTAGGCGCAAAAGCAGGAACAGAAAAACGGTTCCAAGTATTTAAAATAGCACCAGACAATGATACTAAAGAGATCAATAAAATATAAGGAAAAATGATTCTCAATAAACGAACGGTTAAATCAAATTTATCCGGTGTATCAGTAAAACCGGGGGCCGTAATATAAATAATCCATGGTGCCGCTAATATTCCTGCCAATGTAACGATGGCCAAAATTAATGTTAATAAACCAGAAACATACGCAATAAAAGTGCGAGTAGCCTCATCACCTTGTTGGTTTTTATATTCTGCTAAGATAGGGACAAATGCTTGGGAAAATGCGCCTTCGGCAAAAATTCGGCGCAAAAGATTTGGTAATCGAAAAGCAACAAAAAAAGCGTCTGTCGCCGCTCCAGCACCAAAAAAACGCGCAATAATCGCATCACGAATAAATCCTAAGATGCGGGAAAACATAGTCATAGAGCTTATCGCTGCTAACGATTTTAGTAAATTCATGCAATATCTTTATTAATGATGGCTATAATAGATTGATAAAGTGTATCAGTGACCTGTGAGCATGACCATGAATTAGAATAACTATTTTTACCAAAGCAAAGCGATGTAGCTCAGATTTTCCAACGATATTTTAATTACCCGTTAGACAAAGTGAGTCTGGTAAATTATACTTTCGGGCTTTGAGATTGATTCTCTTCGAAAAATGCATTTATCATCCGATTGGCACGTTGTATCTCATATATTCCAGTATTGAAGGGTCTGTGGTTTACTAATGCCTACGCCAATTCCCAAACGAAATGCAACAAAGGAAATCCTTGGTCATACATAGATAAAATTACTGTAATGACCC
>NZ_NHNG01000598.1:0-3343 GCF_002287155.1 Arsenophonus sp. ENCA | reverse complement strand
AACGGAAGCGTTTTTTTGCCAAATGTTTAAAAATTTTTTCAAAAAGTATTCATTGGGTTTGGTTTTCCATTCGGCTTGTGGTTGCCAGTAGCTTACATACGGTAACAGGTATTGTGCTCGCGCTACTGTATGGATTTAAAGGCGTGATAATTTTTCTTGGTGGGGGGATTTGTCTTGTCACTTACTTCCATCTGGGAAAACATTTCATTGCGCCGAATAACTATACCATCCCAATCCTTGCGGTAGTTTGTATTATTGCGTTATTGGGAGAGGCGTTAATCAGTTTTCTAAATGATGTGATGCCATTCCATCGACTACTTGGTATCTGGGAGAAAGAGGCTAAAATCAAGGATGATGAAACAAGGCAGGTAGCGAATGATGGGTAATGTCGTATGTTATGATATCAATCGGTTTATATACTCAATAAACTTCAAGATGCACGGGAAGGCTAAGCGAAAGGCTTACCGTACGTGCCTTTTGCTGGATAGGTGGATGCATCTTTAAGTACGTTGAGTATACGAGGTTATGTATGTCTAGTTTCGCCCCCTTATTACCCTAATGATAATGAAATATTGGGTATCTAGATGAGCCAAGGTTGGGAAAATCATGCCATAAAAACCCCCCCCCCCCCCCCCCCCCCCAGGATAGGGATTGTAATGTAAAATGGTACATTTTACTCGCAATCCCCAAAACACAAGGTTTTGCCTGAACTTGCAGTTGGCTCTATTGGAGGGAAAATGAAACAAATTAAGTTCAACTTAACAGATGAACAACATGCTCAAGCTGAAGTCATGGCAAAATCAAAAGGTTTTAAGTCCATCAATCAGATGGCAAAAGAACATGTTCTTGAATTGGGTAAGGTAAAAACTCATTTCACCCCCCCTAAAAAATCAGAAATTATTGGAGTTTCTGTTTATCTTCATGATTATGAAAGAGATGCTTTAGAAAGTTATTCTACTGCTCATGGAACTAGCCTAAGTCGTGAAATAGCTTTACGTTTAAGGCAAACGTTATTTCCAAAACATCCTTGTTTATATCCGTTTGAAATTGAAGCGTTGCGTAAAGTGAATAGTGAAGCAAAACGTATTGGTCGTAATATTGCCTATGTCATTAAGGGAGGCAGATATTGTACGGTGAACGATCCGGAATTTCGCCAAGACATTCGTCAGTTAATGGCTATTATGTCTGATTTAGTGTCACAAGTGGAATCCCTTCGTGACCATGCATTAAACCGTTTTGGGTGATTAAAATGGGTGTTAAGACGGATTACGATTACCGTATAAAGCGTGCAAAAGGGCAAGCTGAAAAGTCATCTTTTCGTAGTCGTCGTGCCTCAAACTCTGCCTTTAACTATAAAGTTAAACAAGGTCATCAACCAAAATCATGGGGTTATAAACCCAGTAATGAAGTCGCTTTTAAAATCACAGGCGCAGGAACAACGTTAGCTGGAATAAACAACAGTATTGAGTACATTACTCGAGAAGGTGAGCTTCAAGGTTATTGTTATGATGGTCAAGGCACCGAGTTTAGCGGACAAGGTAAATTGTTTAATCAGATTGCGACTGACTCGTTAGCAGAGGGAAATGATTATAATAAAAAATATGCGGGTGAAAATATCGCCCATGTTAAAAATTTGGTTTTTTCGCCGCCTCCAAAAGCGAATGTTAGTCGGAAAGATTTAATTGATTCGGTTGTTCAAACGATGAAAAAAAACTATGCGGGTCATGCGTTTGTGGCAGTTTATCATGAGGATAAAAAAGAACATCCTCATGTGCATGTTAATTTTAAGTTGCTTAATGAAGAAACCGGAAAACGTCTTGATTTAGATAAATCAGCATGTCGTAAAATACGTGTTGATTTTTGTCATTCCTTGCAAGAAAAAGGCTATGATGTTGCTGCAAATTTTCAATATAGTCCTGAACTTAAACATGAAATAGAACATCATCAATCCATGCAACCTAAAGAGCGCCAATCGGTTTATCGTGTCGTTTATTTTGGTCAATCAATGTATAATGGGAAAGGGAAATATACCCCTTTTATTGAATATGAGACTTTGAATAAAGGCAAACGGGTGAAAATTTGGGGGCAAGACCTTAAAAACCACTTTGAGCCAGAGAAGTTAACAAAAGGGGCATTAGTCAAAATAAAAAAACTGGAACCTACCACGATAAGAAGTCCGTTATATGACAATAAAGGCGAGATATCTGGTTACAGGGAAAGCAAACGTAATAACTGGCATATTGAAAATATCAATGTAAAACGAGATAGAAGCTATCAGATAGAAAAAATTATTACTTTGCATCCCGATGAAAAGCAAAAACAATTGCAGCTAGCGCGTAAACTCGCCCAACGTCAATCATTGGCACTTACCGCCAAGCACGGATTTTTACAAAATTCACCTGAACATAAAGCCTTTAAAAAAATGTTCGGATTGCATGATGGGGCAGGATTTTAACGAAAATACCAAACAGTATTGCAGCTGAAATACTGATTCTGAACTCACAGAATAACCTTCAAGAAGGTAAAAATGAAAAATAATGTCATTGATATTCAATCCGGAAAAGAAGCTTTACAATCATTGAAAGTGAAAAAACGGAAAAATAATTTAAAAATACAACTCAAAAATGTATTGAAAAAATCCCTCCATGTTTCCCGTTATGTGTTGGCAGTGGCTTTATATATTTGTAGTAGCTCAGACTTGATCTGACAGTTACCGGTTATTTATACAGTATCTGTCAGGCTAAATTTGATTTAAATCTTTTTCTCTCCAAATTTGTTTTCCATCGTGTAAAGTTGCTATGGGTGTTCGACCGCAACACATTTTTCCTTGATGAGTACGCTGGTTATTGTATTCCTCTAACCATTTATCTAAATCAGTTTGTAATTCCTCTAAATTACCGTAGATTTTCTTACGAAAAACTACCTGGTAGAACTCTTGTAATACGGTTTTATGAAAACGTTCACAAATTCCATTAGTTTGAGGCGAGCGTGCCTTAGTTTTTGTGTGATCAATATCGTTGATAGCCAGATAAAGTTGATAATCGTGATGCTCAACTTTACCACAATATTCACTACCTCTGTCCGTCAGTATACGTAATATCGGTAATCCATGTTGGGCATAAAAAGGCAGAACCTTGTCATTTAATAAATCCGCAGCAGTTATCGAACTTTTCGTTGTGTAAAGTTTACAATGAACGACTTTGCAGTAAGTATCAATATAAGTTTGTTGGTAGATACGACCAACACCTTTTAAATGACCAACATAAAAAGTGTCCTGCGACCCCAGGTAACCCGGATGTGCTGTTTCAATCTCACCACTGGCTTCATCATCCTGTGCTTTCTT
>NZ_NHNG01000139.1:0-709 GCF_002287155.1 Arsenophonus sp. ENCA | reverse complement strand
TCCTGAATTAAGCTTGTGCCGTTTTTTCATTCTCAACAACGTTGGCTAGAATATTTACCAACAATTTATTGATGATAAGTGTTTTCTTCGCTCGGGTCGCTGAAACATACAGCAAATTCACTTCATCTCTAAAGGCTGCTTTGTCCATTTCAGGGTCAAAAAGATTATTCGGAAAGTCATTATTGATTTCGACAATATCCCACTCTAATCCCTTTGCGCGGTGGGCAGTGGTAACGGTAATACTAAACTAGTTGCTGAATAGAGACTTGCATTTTTTGTCACGCTATTGAGAATAAAAAGAGGTTTAACTTAGAGAATAAAGGTTTGAAATGATCAACAAAGAGCGGCTGTTACGAGATAATCGTTTATGTAAAGCAATCATTGGATTATCAGTCGAAGACACGAGTTTCGCACAAAACTAATTTGGGTACGCTAATAAAACACGGATGTGCTCAGCAATAGCATTTTTGATTACGTCCCAATTTTGTTGATAAAGGGTTATTTTTTCAGATATACGACGTTTATGTTGTTCAAACCACGCAGAAATAGCGAGAAAAATATGATTTCTTTGCGCTCGGCTCGTGCGAGCCTGACAGCGTTCAATACCACAATTTTGTTTAACTTCTCGATGATAAACTTCAACAGACCAACGGGCATCCATGATAGATTTGACGTATTCACGGGTGGGATTCTCTTTGTTTGTTACTAT
>NZ_NHNG01000041.1:0-3345 GCF_002287155.1 Arsenophonus sp. ENCA | reverse complement strand
ATAAAGCTGGCCGCACACCGAATCCCGATATTCTATGTAATAAAAAAATTAAATTTAAAGCATTTCTAGAATTCGCAGCGCAAGATCTGGCAGCAGACTATATTGCCACCGGCCATTACGCTCGACGCAAAACTGTTGATGGTCGCCATCAATTATTGCGTGGTTTGGATAACAACAAAGATCAGAGCTATTTTCTTTATGCGTTGGATCAAGCTCAACTAGCACAAAGTCTTTTTCCAATCGGTGAATTGGAAAAATCAGCCGTTCGCCGTATCGCTGAGGACGTTGGTTTAATTACCGCCAAAAAGAAAGACTCAACAGGAATTTGTTTTATTGGTGAACGTAAGTTTCGCGACTTCCTCGCTCGCTATCTGCCGGCTAAACCAGGTGCAATTATAACAGTTGATGGCAAAATTTTAGGTGAACATACAGGTTTAATGTATCATACGTTAGGCCAACGTAAAGGATTAGGTATTGGTGGTGTAAAAGAAGCAAACGACGATCCGTGGTATGTTGTCGATAAAGATATTAAAAATAATCAGCTAATTGTTGCCCAAGGCCATGATCACCCACGTTTGATGTCCACAGGACTTATCGTCCAACAAATCCATTGGATTAATCCACCAGCGTTAAACCAAACCAATCAATACACAGTTAAAACGCGTTATCGACAACCAGATATCCCCTGCACAATTAAGCCACTTAGTGACAATAAAATCGCCGTGCAATTTGACTACCCTATTACAGCCGTTACACCCGGCCAATCAGCAGTTTTTTATCAAGGTGAAGTTTGTTTAGGCGGTGGCGTTATTGAAACACGTATTCAGGAGTTAATGTGAGCAAAAATTTTTATGATATTACTCTTGCATTTGCCGGTATTTGCCAAGCATGTCGTCTAGTTCAACAATTGGCTCATGAAGGTAAAATTGTCGATAATACGGCAGAAGTGATGATTAATAGCACCCTAAATATTAATCCAACATCCACATTAGCGGTTTATGGCAATAGCGAGGCAAATCTTCGTGTTGGTTTAAATACTTTACTTGCTATACTTACCGCTTCAAGTAATACGCTTTCCTCCGATTTAACCCGCTACTTATTAAGTCTCATTGGTTTAGAACGCCGACTAAGAAAAAATCTATCGGCTAGTGATGAACTTAAACGACGTATTGAATTACTTCAACAGCAAAAAAATTATTTTGAACCTATGTCCAGCGGTATTTTTAATGCGCTGGCAGGGATTTATGTAGATGTTATTAGCCCTATTGGCCCACGTATTCAGGTAACGGGTTCTCCTGACATGCTGCAAAATAGCTCGATACAAGCTAAGATGCGCGCATTACTTTTTACTGGCATTCGTAGCGCCGTTCTCTGGCAACAAGTCGGAGGAAGCCGCCTACAATTAATGTTTTCGCGACAACGTTTGATCACTCAAGCAAAAGAAATTCTTGCTCATTGTTAATAAATTTGGGAGTCACTACCAATGGAATTATCTTCACTGACTGCTGTATCGCCAATTGATGGCCGCTACAGTGATAAAGTCAGTCTATTACGTCCAATTTTCAGTGAATTTGGTTTACTGAAATATCGTATACAAGTAGAGGTACGCTGGCTACAAAAATTAGCAGCATGTGCTGACATTAAAGAAGTACCTGTATTTAGTGCCGAAGCAACGGCTTATCTTGAGCAAATTGTCGCTAACTTCAATGAAAATGACGCCATTCAGATCAAAAAAATTGAACAAACAACTAACCATGATGTAAAAGCGGTTGAATATTTTCTAAAAGAAAAAATGGCAGCCATGCCTGAACTTGAAAAAGTGGCTGAATTTATTCATTTTGCCTGTACCTCTGAAGATATTAATAATCTTTCCCATGCCTTAATGCTAAAAATCGCCCGTGACCAAGTGGTTCTCCCCCAATGGCGAAAAATCATTAATAGCCTAAAAGAGATGGCGCGTCTTTATAGCGCATTGCCGCTACTATCAAGAACCCATGGTCAACCCGCGACGCCGACGACGATAGGTAAAGAGTTTGCTAATGTGGCTTATCGTATGGAGCGGCAATATCAGCAACTTGAGCAAATCGAAATTTTAGGCAAAATTAATGGTGCGGTAGGTAATTATAATGCCCATTTATCCGCTTATCCTGATATAAACTGGCATCTGTTTAGCGAACAGTTTATTACTTCGTTAGGTATCAAATGGAATCCGTTCACAACCCAAATTGAACCCCACGACTATATTGCTGAACTCTTTAATTGTATTGCTCGTTTTAATACCATTTTGATCGATTTTGATCGAGATATCTGGGGTTATATTGCCCTTAATCATTTCAGACAAAAAACTGTCGCTGGTGAAATTGGTTCATCAACCATGCCACATAAAGTTAACCCGATTGATTTTGAAAATTCTGAAGGTAATCTTGGACTAGCCAATGCCTTATTAAATCACCTGGCGAACAAGTTACCGATTTCACGTTGGCAACGTGATCTCACTGATTCAACGGTATTACGTAATTTAGGGGTCGGTATTGGTTATGCATTCGTAGCCTATCAAGCGACATTGAAAGGCTTGAGTAAATTAGAAGTCAATGAGCAGAATTTACAAACTGAATTGGATGCTAATTGGGAAGTGCTGGCTGAAGCTATTCAAACTGTTATGCGCCGTTATGGAATTGAAAAGCCTTATGAAAAACTAAAAGCTTTAACCCGCGGCAAACGCGCTACAGCAGACGACATCAAAGCATTTATTGATAGCTTAGATTTACCACAAGCAGAAAAAAATCTTTTAAAAACAATGACACCAGCCAACTATATTGGTTATTCAGTCAATCTGGTGGACCATTTAAAATAACATTAATAGGTGAGTAATATTGATTGCTCACCCTACTTTTTCATTTAATTAGCCAATCAAACCACATAATTATTTTCTTTTCATTCAGTAATATCTTGCCGTCATCCAGCTATCCTTCTAACATAGGATTTATTACTACTTTTTCTAGTAGATTTATTCAGAACTTGAGGTTGTTATGCGGATATTAATTGTAGAAGATAATGCGCTTTTACGTCACCATCTAACTGTCCAGTTAAAAGAGACCGGTCATCAAGTTGATGCAGCAGCAGATGCTAAAGAAGCCGATTATTTTTTACAAGAGGGTAATCCCGTTATTGCAATTGTTGACTTAGGATTACCGGGTGAAGATGGATTAAGTATGATCAGGCCCATTCCCAGTCGAAACGCAACAAACCCATAAAACGTTATGCAGCCATTAGATGAGCTAAAAATACTTCATTTGGAGAAAAATAGCCCAACGATTTTCGTCCCCGAGTATTAAGTATGTGCTC
>NZ_NHNG01000197.1:0-3355 GCF_002287155.1 Arsenophonus sp. ENCA | reverse complement strand
TCCCTGCTGACAGTTGAACGAGAAAGCCCCAATTCTCTAGCAATAGTGGCCTGAGTAACACCGTCAATTATTCGTTTTTCGATATAAAAACGCTCATGTAAGTTCAAATGTTTTCCCTTCATACAACAGTATCTCTTATGGGGTCATTACAGTAATTTTATCTATGTATGACCAAGGATTTACTTTGTTGCATTTCGTTTGGGAATTGGCGAATATCCTTATCAAAAAAATCAATTGGTTACTAACAAGGATGTTATATCATGCTTAAGTTTATTAATTCATATCTTCCAATAGAAAAAGCAGTTTTACAAGCAGAACTGCAAACGATATCACCTAAGATCGATTTCACCTGTCCATTAAAGAGTATTTATAACAGTGATGCCTTTATATCGGTAGAAAAAAGACCATTAAAGGGTTTGCATACTTGTCAAAAATTAAGTTTTCCAATAGATAAAGCAAGCAGTGAGCAACTGGCTGATTTTGTTTACAATCGTGACTTCACAATTTTAGAAGCAACCCAATGGGGAATTGATCGTGAATTGGCAAGGTTTGTGTCTAAAATGACTAATATAAAACTTTATCCACAAGATGGTCTATTAGAAGATAGTCATACTGGATTGGTGGCTTATATCTTTCGCAATAAGGTTGAGCGGGAAATTCGATTGGTATTTGGTGGGACAACCAGCGGTCATGGATTTAGCGGTGGAGCTCCGCGTTATATAAAAAATATTAATAATTTTATTAAGTGAGGCGAATGTTCATAATATATTTGGTGCTGTTCCTGCTTGCTATAAGCAGGCTGCGCAATTAATGCATAATCTGCAACAACTGGTTCAAATGGATGGGGAATGGAATGGATACAGGCTTTCAACCAGTGGTCATTCATTAGGTGGTGGTTTAGCTGCTTATGCAGCACTTAAGGTATCTAGCAAAGAAAATGTTATTTTGGCGGAATGTTTTAGCAGTGCTCAATTTGGCCGAGGTTTACAGCGCGATTTGTTAAAGCAACATGGTAGTTTAGATTTAGAGAAGGCTATGCATAATATCAATCATCATTATGTCGAAGGTGATGTTATTCCGAAGATGGATAAATTTTTTGCGGTTGATCATATTGGTAAAATTAATATTATTCCCCAAGCAACGAACAAAAAAGACAACTTTTTAGCGGCACATTCAAATTATGTCAAGCATAGTCTTATTTATGCGCTACAAACTTGAAAATAAAAGGAGAAATTGGACCGCAATTCTCCTTTTATTTTTAACTGATTAATAACAAAAATAGTAATAGGCTGGGTTATTTTTCTTCTTTACTATTGCGGGCAGGGTGGCCCAAATCGTTTTCATCACAATGATCTTTTTTGGAGCAATGTCCATATAAATAGAGACTGTGATTAGAGAGCTTGATGCCATGACGTTCCGCAATATTTTTTTGTCGTGTCTCAATGGATTCATCGCTGAATTCAATGACTTTACCACAATCTAAGCAAATTAAGTGATCATGGTGATGTTGTTGTGTCAACTCAAAAACCGATTTACCACCTTCAAAATTATGGCGAGTAACAATACCCGCGTCATCAAATTGATTTAGAACACGATAAACCGTTGCGAGGCCAATCTCTTCCCCCATATCAATGAGTTTTTTATAGAGATCTTCCGCACTGACATGATGGCATTCAGGCTCTTGTAATACCTCTAAAATTTTTAAACGTGGAAGTGTTACTTTAAGCCCTGCATTCTTCAATGCTTTATTGTTGTCGGTCATGCGGATCCTACCTTGTTGCATTAGCAGTGAATTCAATAATATCAAAACATCGTTAACAGTAGTATACTGTTTATTTCAAACTAATTTTACAATTATATATGTCATAATATCATTACACAATTTGCAGGAATTATCATATACAAAAAATATTGACAGCTATCAATCGATAATAGCTTGTAAATTTAGCTCTTCGGATATTTGTTTTACCCAGCTTTCCACTCGCTCAGCGGTTAGTTCCGGTTGCCTGTCTTCATCAATGGCAAGGCCAATAAAGTTAGAGTCATCAGCGAGCCCTTTTGATGCTTCGAAGTGGTAACCTTCTGTTGGCCAATGGCCAACAATGATAGCACCGTTAGGTTCAATAATCTCTTTCACAGTACCCATAGCATCACAGAAATATTCCGCATAATCTTCTTGATCGCCACAACCAAAAATAGCTACTAGCTTATTGGTAAAATCAATTTCTTCTAATGTCGGAAAGAAGTCATCCCAATCACACTGTGCTTCACCATAATACCAGGTAGGAATACCGAATAGTAAAATATCAAATGCTTCAATATCCTCTTTACTGCTTTTAGCAATATCATGAATTTCAGCAATATCAGCGCCGCCAAGGGCTTCTTGGATCATTTTGGCAATATTTTCTGTATTGCCAGTATCACTGCCGAAGAAGATACCTATGATTGCCATAAAGTAAATAAACCTCTTAATTTTAATTTGAGTTGTTTTGTTATCTTATCTTATCGTTATTAACAGTAGTTATAGCAAAGATAATAACGATTGATTAATAAATAATTAAATAACCATTATTTTGACGAAAATAACTGCATAATTCTGTCAATTTTGTGTGTTTTAGGCAAAATAAACCAGTAAAATTGCAATTCATCGGTTTTTCTTTGCTAATTGTGTCAGCAATATTTGTTCTATTAATTCACTACGGCTTATTTTTTGTTCTTGAGCTAGCATATTTAATGCCGCAACAGCACGCTCATTGATTTTTAATTCGACACGGCGTAACCCTTTGCTTTTATCACGTTTTAACTGATTACGTTTATTAATTTTTAATTGTTCATGTCGAGATAAAGGATTGGTTTTTGGACGCCCTGGTCTAAGTTCATCGGCGAATAAATCCCGGGTTGTACGATCAGTCTGCTCTTTTGCCATAAATTTAAATGTTGATGGAAATTTGCTAGTTACTTAAACCAATCATACCCTAGCATGATAACTATCGCTACTAACAGATAAAATATACTCAATTGATAAAGCAACCTATTAGTGAGTAATTGAAGTTAGCAATAGCCAGTAAAACGTATAAAAAGTGATCTTACTGGCGACTGGCGTTATTTTTAAGCGTTAATTTTTGTCATTGTTCCTATTTGTTGATGCCAGAGTTGAGCATAAAACCCATTTAACTTGAGTAGATTATCATGGCTGTCGAATTCAATCACTTGACCTTCATTAATCACACAAATTTTATCAGCATGACGAATGGTATTAAGGCGGTGGGCAATACTAATAACAGTTGACGCCTAGGAATTTACGCCTAGGAATTTCAACGCCTAGGAATTTCAAAGATCCTGAGGCCGTATGAAA
>NZ_NHNG01000696.1:0-3356 GCF_002287155.1 Arsenophonus sp. ENCA | reverse complement strand
AGGTAACCATCTGGGCAGATACCGGTTTTCAAGGTATAGATAAACAGCATCCTAATACACAAATCCCAAAAAAAGGAACTCGAAAAAGACCTTTATCGCCTGAACAAAAACAAGAAAATAAAATAATCTCGGGCATCCGTATTACAGTTGAACACGCCATCGCGGGTATCAAGCGCCTCGGTTGCATGACCCAAATTTTACGGAATCGTAGACCCTTTATTGATGATACCTTCTTACTCCTTAGCGCAGGTCTTTGGAATTTCCATCTCAGAACAGCGTAAAATTTACTTCAATCACCGAAACACCCTTATTTCACTATTAAGCAACACGCTTATTGATGCAGGAATCATTAACCTTTCACAGTCACAGCCCTGAAATTAACGCCAATTTCAGTGAATACGTGAAAAACTGTGTCATCCCTGATATCCAGCTAAACCACAAATACAGCTTAAGCCAGCTACTCAATACCCGTGATATTTATAGTCTGATATTTTCCAAACCCAGTCCCTTAAGAGGGATTTACTATCAAGGTTGGGAGGCTGAAAACACCGAAGGTGCACGCAGTCAGTTTATGACCTGTCAGCAAGCCACCGTGAAACTCAAATCGCTGCTTAATCTCGATACCACCGGAACCGGCAGCACACTGATGTTTTATGCACGAAAGCTCTTTCCAGGCCGACACGATGCCTCCGTGGTATTACCGCATATGCTCGAAGGCAGCTACAACTACTTTATGAAGGCAAGCCAATCTGCGGCAGATATTTTAAAACAGAATATTATGATAGCGGGTTTAAGAAAAGGGTTTAACGCCTATGCTGCCGCCATGAATGACCCTGCAGGGTTAAATCTTATTACCACCGAGCAATCGCTGGCAAAAATGCGCTTATCCCATCAGGCCAGTTATCATCTAGCCAGTGAAATGTTGCCGCAACTCAATACCGTGTTGATGCTGTTGTGTATTTCGCTCTTTCCGATTATGGCATTAGCGCTTTTTGTGAGAGAAATAACGTACAAGGTGATAATTAATTATTTGAACATTATGGGCAGTCTGATGTTGTGGCCAGTGATGTTTGCCATCTTTAATCACATTTATAATTTTATGATGGCCACCACGCTAAATGGCGAAAATGTGACGTTTTCTAATCTGGACAGACTCACCCAAACAGGCAGCACCACCGCAGGGATTGCCGGCTGGATGATGATGTCGATTCCGTTTTTGAGTTTTAAACTCTTCACCTCACTGGGTCAACAGATTGCCAGTGCCGGCTCTTATCTGGGTAACGCCCTGGCAGGGGCAACGACCGCGGATGCATCAGCCGTCGCCAGCGGAAATTACAACATGGCCAATATGCAGGTGGAAAACATTAACGGCTTTAAAACCGATTTAAACCGCAGTTACAAAGCCGGACTCTCCAGTCAGCAAACCGATAACGGGGCGATGATTAGCACCACCCAAAGTGGTCAGCATATTGTCGATACTACGCAAGCCATCTCGAAACTGCCGTTTAGCTTAGATACCAGTTCAATGCTCGATACCAGCTTTAGCAAAGCCTTAAGCAGTCAACACCGCGAGACCGAAAGCTATCATCAGGGCTTAAAAAGTGCGATTTCTGACACCTATAATATCTCAACGGCACTGAGTAATCAGTTTAACAAGCAAGGATCACAAGATAGCAAATTATCCAGTGAACAACGCCAAGCGATTGAAGATGTTCAACGACAATCCCAATACGCAAAAGAAGCCATGTCTTCAACTAACAGTACAGCGAGAGAATATAGAACTTCAACAGAGAGTGCTGATATTGTCGATGCTGGCGGCTCCATTAGCATTGGATTAGGAAAAGCCAGTCTTAAAGCGGGATATGATCATCGATGGACAGACACAAACACTGATTCCGCTTCAAAAAGCAATAAAACCAGCGAAGATATGCAATCTGCAAAAGATTTTGCATCGAGTCAATCCGCAACCGTTATTAAGAACATGACAGATGATGACATTAGTCGTATATCTAATTCAGAAACGCGTTCTCTAGTGAGAGATCTAAGAGCCTCACTGCAAAATACCAGCGAAAACTTCGCCGGATTTACCGCCAGTCAAACCAAAGAGCAAAGTATCTCGGAGCAAGCCAATTTAACCGAAACAGAACGTTTAAGTGCTTCACACCGCCTGGAGCAGGAGTTTACCCAGTTTGCTTATTCGCGTTTAGGTGAAGCTGAGGCAGGTCGTGTATTAACGGATGCGGGGTCACCAGAAGTTAGAGCACAACGTGAAGCACTGGTAAGCGAGTTTAGCGATCGGATCGCCGATGATATACGCCATAATCATTTTGCAAACCAAGCAATAGTCACCAGTCATTACCAGAGTATGCAGGTACCTCATGATGCCAGCCAATATAATCCAGCCGGCTTTAATCAAAGTGCAGTGCAATTAGAAAAGCAAGCCGATAAAGGCCGGATCCAAAAACATAAGTCAATAATTAACCCTGAGACCGGTGAAAGTAATAAAGTCAGTCTGCTTGAATCTGCCGAGGCTAATACCGGCGAATATGCGAAAGCGATACGGGCAGAGAAAACCGATTTTGGGCATCAGGTGGCACCCACTCAGGATAAAATAATCGCTAATGAGAAGGCGATAAATAAGGAAAAATCCGCTAATATTAAAAGGTACGAAGAGAAAGGAGGGAAATCACAATGAAATTCTTTTCATTTGTTATTATGATGGTGATCCTTGAAGTATTATTCTTGTTTTATTTCAAACAAACTTCCTCCATGGTAGCCATGAGTGTCATTAATATGGGGGCTTTATGTTGTTTTTTTTCAAAAAATTGGCGCAACACCCCAAAAACTTATAAATCCCTTGTTATTTCGGCTTTTTTTATCGGTAATATTTTTACTTTGGTCAGAGAACTTCTTGAAGGCTATGAATTTTCAGAAATAGTTTACTTCGGCATTATACTTTCTGCGTTAGTTACCTTTTTCTTTACCTCTGCGATTGCCTTTCCGCATTTATCCGGTGCGCCTAATAACAGTTTAAATTCATCACATAGCTTTTCTCCCTTTAATAGTGAACACGCAAATAGCAATCTTTTTGATGAAGAGATCTCTGATAGATTGTGCGGGAAATATGTACGGTTCGGGCAGTTATGATATAGGAGGATCCTTATCTTCCTATTCGTTTGATAGTTCTTATGATGACTCTTCTTCACATAATTCATATAACCATTATGACAATGATTTCAGCACGACAAGCGGGTTCGATCATGATGACTATAGCCGTCGTGATAGTTAATCCTTAGATAATCCTTTTTTATCAGAACGTTACTTGAACAGGATGCTGTTCAAGTAATCCCTTATAC
>NZ_NHNG01000215.1:0-710 GCF_002287155.1 Arsenophonus sp. ENCA | reverse complement strand
AGATTAATTAAACGGGCGGTATATCCGCCCAGTTTTTTTATTATTTATCTTTTCGGGATTTATTTCTTTTAAAATCCGCAAGGCTAATGACGGGTGCTTTTCTTTTTTTTCTTTTGCGTGGTTTTATAACCGGAATATTATTATCATAAATAAACATGACAGGGGTATCATTTTCGTTCCTAATTTCAATATTATCAAAATTAATATCTTCCCCATGAAAATAAAGATTAACGCCGGAGAGAAATTCAATGTTATAAAATTGTAATTCCTCAATCGCTTCAAAAATTGCCTTCTTAAGACTTTTTTTATTCCAGCGACCTGTAAATTTTATTCTCATTGTTATCATTCCTTAATTTAATGTTTATTTACTGGTGCTGATTATTTTTTATTTTACGATAAACTTCGTTAATTTTTCGGGCGTAAATTAATCTTCGTTTATTCTGTCACGAGTTTCGCAGTCTCTAAAAAAGAAGTATAAATTTAAAAACAAGAAAAAATAAGGATGTTCATATTTTGTCCGGTTATCCATGCATTAAAGATATCTATAAAATATTCTTGCAAGTAAGCAGTGTAAGATACTCTAGTTTGGCGTTATCAGAAGTCAGCCCATCGCCTTTATCTCATGACACGGTTAGCCGATGGTTAAAAAGTAGATGTTTCCGCCCTAAAGACCTATGGCGATTAGTTGAACCTTCTATAGACAAAAAAAG
>NZ_NHNG01000366.1:0-3378 GCF_002287155.1 Arsenophonus sp. ENCA | reverse complement strand
TACAGGTTTCGATCTTGACCAGCGGGTCACCCAACTTGTCGATCGTCTGTTGGTGATACTGGTTTGCAAAGAGGTCATTCTTAATGGCGCTGCGTTTCTTCATGGTGGTTAGCTCAGTAGACCAGCTTCCGATAACTTTATCAGCAAAATCAAACTCGGCTTAGGTTTTTCGAGGTGCCCAAAATAATGTCAATTTAATTACTATTATTTAATTATATTAAATTTTAAAATATGATCTTTGTCACATTTTAATATGGTTATTAATTTACTTAAAAAGAAATAAGTAAAAAAAATTGAAAAATCAAAGATAAAAATTCAAAGATAAAATATTAATTATTTCTTTATTAAAAATAAAGAGGAGAAATACTTGTAGATAATCTTATATAACTAATTAATAATATAATATATCAATAAATTTATTATCCTTTTTTTGTTATTTAAATGTAACAATAAAGTTAATATATTTTCTGTTTAAAATTTTGATATAAAAATAATGGTAACATTTAAAAATTTATTTTTTATGACTAAAAAATGTCACTTTTTTTGATCAAAAACAATATTAGTTGAACCCTAAAATCACTAAATGTCGCTGTTCATCGAGTCCTGGTACATCCAACGAAATAATTTTATTTATCTTAAAATTAGAAGAAAAAGTTGATATTTCATTTGCAGAAAGTATACCTTTAAGTGCGTAAAACTGTCCTCCATTTTGCTTCGGAAGATGTTGACACCATGAAAGCATATCCTGTAATGAAGCAAATGCTCGGCTTATTATGCCATCAAATTTTTTTACTGGTTGGTACTGTTCAACTCGTTTTTGAATAGGCTCGATGTTCTTAAGCATCAATTCATGTTGTATTTGTCGCAAAAACCTAACCCGTTTTCCCAAACTATCTAATAGTGTGAAATGATCATTAGGGCGAACAATAGCAAGAGGTATACCAGGTAATCCAGGGCCTATACCTACATCAATAAATCGTTTACCTGTAAGATATTTGTCAACAATAATACTATCTAAAATATGACGAACAACCATTTGTTCTGGTGATCTAACTGATGTTAAATTATATGTTTTATTCCATTTATTTAATAACTCAATATAGACAATTAGCTGTTGTATTTGTTGATCGGTCAAAATAATATCTATTTTATCTAATAAAGTTTTAAAATAGGTTATTAAGTTCATTTCAAGCACTCCGACGTAATAAACCTTGTTTTTTTAACCAGACTAATAATATGGATATTGCGGCTGGCGTAATACCTGATATTCGCGATGCTTGGCCAATAGAACTAGGTTTATGATCATTGAGTTTTGCAATAACCTCATTAGAAAGACCAGTTATTTGTTTGTAATCTAAATTGGTCGGTAATGCAGTATATTCATTACGGAGCTGTCTCTCTATTTCTTCTTGTTGACGAGTAATATAACCTTCATACTTTACTTGAATTTCAACTTGACTTGTGACTTGATGATCATCAATTGCAGGTGAAAAATAGTTTAACGAAGTAAGTAATTTATAACTCATTTCTGGGCGGCGAAGTAAATCTTCGCCGTTCGCTTCTTTTGAAAGTGGAACAGTTAATATTTCATTAAGATCACTAATTTTATCTGAATTAGGGTGTAACCAAAGGTTACGTAACCTTTGACGTTCTTGTTCAATTAATTCAACTTTACGACAAAATTTTTGCCAACGGTTTTCATCGATTAAACCAAGTTCGTACCCTTTTTCGGTTAAACGAAGATCAGCATTGTCTTCACGTAGCATAAGGCGATATTCTGCTCGTGAAGTAAACATTCGATAGGGTTCTTTAGTGCCTAAGGTACAAAGATCATCAACTAAAACACCAATGTAGGCTTGATCACGACGAGGGAACCATCCTTCTTGTTCAAAAGCATAACGAGCTGCGTTAAGTCCAGCTAGTAGACCTTGAGCTGCTGCTTCTTCATAACCAGTTGTTCCATTAATCTGACCTGCAAAAAATAGCCCTTTGATAAATTTGCTTTCTAAAGTTGGCTTTAAATCTCGGGGATCAAAGAAATCGTATTCAATCGCATATCCGGGTCGAATAATACGTGCATTTTCTAGACCTTTCATCGAATGTATAATTTGCATTTGTACATCAAAAGGTAAACTAGTAGAAATTCCATTAGGATAAATTTCATTACTAGTTAGCCCTTCTGGTTCAAGGAAGATTTGATGTGCTGAACGATCTGCAAACCGCATAACTTTATCTTCAATGGAAGGACAGTAACGGGGACCTATTCCTTCAATAATTCCTGCGTACATAGGACTACGAACCAAGTTATCGCGGATCACTTGGTGAGTTTTTTCATTCGTATAAGTGATGTAGCAAGGTAATTGTTGAGGATGTTGTTCAACAGATCCGACAAAAGAGAAAACAGGGGTCGGATCATCACCAAATTGTGGTGCTAATTGGGAAAAATCGATAGTTCTTGCGTCAATTCTAGGAGGTGTACCTGTTTTAAGTCGATTTACTCGTAAAGGTAGTTCTCTTAATTTATGTGATAGGCTAATAGCAGGAGGATCACCAGCCCTACCACCACTATAATTTTCTAATCCTATGTGAATTTTACCGTCAAGAAAGGTACCTACGGTCAGTACGATAGACTTTGCGTGAAATTTTAATCCCATTTTGGTTATCACGCCAATAACTTGATCGTTTTTTACGATCAGGTTTTCAACAGCTTGTTGAAAGATCATTAAGTTATTTTGATTTTCTAGCGCAGTCCTAACCGCTTGCTTATAAAGTACTCGATCAGTTTGAGCTCTGGTTGCTTGTACTGCTGGGCCTTTACTTGCATTAAGCGTTCTAAATTGGATCCCTGTATTATCTGTGGTAATAGCCATAATGCCACCTAAGGCATCAATTTCTTTAACTAGATGTCCTTTACCTATTCCACCGATAGCTGGATTGCATGACATTTGGCCTAACGTATCAATATTATGGGTTAGAAGTAAAGTTTGACGTCCCATACGAGCAGCAGCCATAGCTGCTTCAGTACCAGCGTGGCCTCCACCAATAATAATGACATCAAATTGTTCTGGGTAAAACATGTATAAACCTTAGTATTCAATATGACTTGGGATGTGAATTTTACTCGAGTTTTGCTAAGAGGCAAGTTATATGATCCTTGCGCAATAAAATAAGATCTTTTTATTTAACGCCTAGGAATTTCAAAGATCCTGAGGCCGTATGAAATAGGGATCACAGTCGGTAAGATTTGCTGTTTTTTTCAGCACAAGAGGGAGTGAGATCATTATTTGTTGGCTAATCGACTGATTTTTGAACGAATTTGCTGAATTCAGGCAGATCTTCCCTGCATTACATCACGTAACGCATTCGCGCTATTTCCAC
>NZ_NHNG01000485.1:0-11899 GCF_002287155.1 Arsenophonus sp. ENCA | reverse complement strand
CATAAACGATTATCTCGTAACAGCCGCTCTTTGTTGATCATTTCAAACCTTTATTCTCTAAGTTAAACCTCTTTTTATTCTCAATAGCGTGACAAAAAATGCAAGTCTCTATTCAGCAACTAGTTTACTATTAGGAAGGGTAACATTTTGTATATTTATTAAATTTTGCATAGCGTAATTCCTCAAAGTTAATTGATGAATGCATACTTATGTTGATTAAGTCGAATAGGTTAGGGTGGGTAATGACTTCTTGTTCTGTAACTATTTCTTCAATGTGTCGAGGAATATCCCAAAATAGACCAGGAGTGCAGGCGCTATCATAATGCCGATAACCAGTAGCTCTTGCCCGCCTAAATGAATGTTTCCTAATTCGCAACGTTTAAACCTGATTTGTGGGTCAATGACGGTATCGGCGTGCGCAAGATGTCCAACTATCATTTCAAAGGCAAACGCTGCACCGATAAACAATAATGTCGTGATTAATAATTTGACGATGTTAAGTTTCATGGTTGAACCTCCGATATAATTAGCGTCTAGAAAGGTATGTCTTGGTCTTCAAAATCAGATTGATGAATAGGGTTACTGGTTGGTTGGCTTGTCGTTGGCATATTCAGTTTACCCTGGCTTTCCAGCGTTATTTTCTCTTTCCGGTTGCCCAATATTTCAATGTCATTGACCAGAAATTCAGGTGATATCCTTTGCTGACCGGATTTGTCTGTCCATTTATTCTCTTGATAGGCAGTGGTAACACGAACAAAAGTGCCTTTTTGTGCATGCTTCTCGATATATTCGGCTATTTTCTTAAATGCCTTACAATTAATCCATGTTGTTTCGTCTATCCATTGACCGTTACTATCTTTCCTTGATTTACTAATAGCTAGAGAAAATGTGGTAAATGGAATAAAAATATCGTTACTGGGAATATAGCGGATATCTAATTTGCCGATGCGTCCGGTAAAGTTACATTGGTTTTGGTTTGACATTTAAGCGACCTCTTTTATTTCAAGTGCTTCTTTTTTGGATTCGTAAATTTCTTGTGCTTTAGTTTGCTCTGGTGTATCTTTCAATGCCTTATAAGCGTCAGCAAATAATATTTTCAGTTCATTCATATTTTTTGCTTGGTTAACAGAATCCGTAAATAACATTAAATGTATTTCAGTCTGACTTCTGCCATCACTTAGCCATTCATTCAAGCGTTTACCTACATTCTCATTAATCACTATAAAATCAGCATTGCTAAACAATCCTGTTCTATCTTTACTTGCTGAAGCTGTATGTGTTTCATGGTTTAAATCTAAAACGGTGGTGAACTCATATTCTATACCGTCTCGTTGTTCTGATTTCATGCCGAGTTTATCGACTCCTTTCTTGCCATTTCCTTTATCCACTTGCGCCGTTTCTGTTTTACTACGCATTGTTGCAATAATGTTCATATTTGAACGGAGAATTGAATTGATAAATTTGTTATGTCTGGGCGTTATATCATTCCATGCTGACCAACTATTTCCCTTGTATTTGGTGCTTGTAATGGCATCCAATATTTCAAGGCATCCCCCTGTTCCGTTCCATTCATGCGTTATACTGTCAATAATAAGGTTGTCGTAGCTAGCTTCTTGTGCAATATTCATTGCCTGAATAAAGCGTTCAGGGGTGAAGGGTGGGTCAAGTTCAAGCACATCAAAATTAAAATAATTTGAATATAATGAAGCACTTCCTTTTTCAGTATCAATAACTGCTGTTTTGCCACCAAGTCCTTTGGCAATAGTGAGTGCGCCATAGGTTTTTCCTGAACCACTTGGTCCTGTTAAAGCGAGCCGGAGTTTTGCTTTTTTTCTCATTGCCTTGGTAAAATTCATTGTTAATCCCCCATGTATCTGCCTTGACCGTAACCTCGGTCATCTTCATACTTGCTTGTTCGCGGTTCTTTAGATTGCCAATTAATCGGTGATTCAATGATTGAATCATTCAGTTTTTTCAATCGGTCATAATGCGATTCCATCGCAAATTTCTTTTCTTTGGTGGAGGGTGAAAGTGGCGTTTTTCCTTGCTTCATTACCTCAATTTGTTCCATTGCATAAGCAGTAGCTTCCTCTTTTGAATAACATCTTCTATCGTCAGTTAATCGTGGATTGTTCATGTAAAATCTCCTCGAAAATCCTGCCAGCTGATAGGGACATTTTGTTGTCCCAGTACTTCACGTTGATGTTCATATTTGTTATGCTCCTTAAGCTCATTACTTTTTCTTTGCTCCTTGAGCAACTGAGTCAATTCAAATAAAGTCATGGGTTATTCCTATCTTGCTAACAGTAAAACGAGGTTTGCCAACGCGATGATTAGCACGGTGGGAATAATTTTTAAGCTGTCTTTTCTGGCGAAGCTGTCACTACTTAAGACGTAGCGAAGCCCCTGCTGTTTAAGCTGGTTCATATTTTTAGCTCTCGATTGGTTTAAAAGTTCAAAATAAACAATAGGTTAAGAGGCTACCCGATAATATCGGGTTGGTTAATTTGTGCGTAAATATTATTTACTCGCAGATGTGCTAGCGTGAATGTTAATTAGGCTGCTATTCCTAGACTTAAGAGTTTCGCTAATTTAGCAATCCCTTTAGGTGTGATACGAACCTGTGTTTTTGTTTCATTAATGCCATTAGTGTGTGTAATCGTTGTTACTTTGTGCTCAATCAGTCCCTGTTGAATTTTGTCTTGATAACCAATCCAGGGACTACCTAATCGTCTGTAAAGCCATTTGTTTTCACTCAGGAAATTAAATAGGTCTTTGGGGCGTAGTTGTAATTGTTTAGCAGCATCAGTCACGCACATAGCACCGTCGGATTTAGCGATGCGTTCTAAGGCGGCTACATCGGGCTTCATTTCTGCTATTTTATGAGTGAGTTCTTTGTTGTGTTTCTTTTCCTTTAATAAGTTTTCCAATACAGCAATTTCATCATTAGGATTAAATCCGAGTAATTTCTCCTGCTCGAGTTGTTGCCATCTATCGACTAATCTTGCGGTAAATTCAGGGCAGAGTTGAGCAACCACAATGATGCTATTTCGTTTTCCTTGTTCTTCCTGAAATACATAAACGTCAGTGAAGCGATTTGGGCTATTTGATTGTTTATTCTCAACTTTCTCAGATTGAGGAAGTTGGATAATTTCACTCTTAGCCAATGTTTCAATAGTCCGTTTTACGTTGTCGTGACGTTTGTTAACGAGTTCAGCAATTTCTAACGAAGTCATTTGAAGTTTACTAGTGATTAAGTTCATGTTAGATACCCTTTAGTTAATGGCGGTTGATAATGGTTCGATTTCTGAAAGTTTGATGTTTTCAATAAAATAGGTATCAATGGCTAACTTTTCTGCCATTTCAGCGGCAAGCCTTAGCGCTTCAGGAAGTGTTTGTGGAATAACATGTGTAGCAGTTTTTGCCTGTCTTTCACATTCAATAAAGTACTGTCTGGCCTGTTTTCCTTTTTCGTTACGCTCAACCATTGATAGCTCTTTCGCCATATCGATACTGATGTAGTAGTCTTTCATCGGACGTTGGCGAGATTTTGCACTCCCCGATTTTGGGGAGCTCAAATTTTCTACAATTACGTAGTCTTGGTTTTCAACAAATCCATACTGGTTAATTCGGTCTTCAATCCATGTGGTAAAATCCTTGCCAACTTCTAGAAATTGATGTAAATCACGAGCATTGACTGTTTGGATTAATTCGCCATTGATGTTTTTTGTTTCGATGGTTATCAAATTTTGCATGTAAGAATTCCTCAAAGTTAATTGATGTTTGAGTATTGATGTTGATTGATGTGGCACACGCTTCCGTTTGGAACGGAGACGTGCTAAAGGAAAATCAGCTATTCAGAGAGTTTTTTGATTAATTCATCTTTGTGAATAATCATATAACCCGCACGACGACCAATTTCGAATAGTGAATCAAGTGAGGCAACATATTCGTTATCATGAATAACACGAGCACTATACACTTTGCCATTTGGAAGTAGAGTGAGTAAAACTTTATTGGTTGCTCCGGTTACAGCGATAGAATTGTTAAGTTGTTCTTCCATGCGATTAAATTCTGCAATGTAGGCTTCCTTGAATTGCGCTGCTTTCTTTCCTGTGAATCCCATCACCAAGAATACGAAGCCGTCTTTGGTCATTTCGTACTCTTCGTATACATTTCCGTTATGTTCAAACGGAACCCTCGAAAAGTTGATGGTTAAGAATTGCTCAGAGCATTCTAGATTTTTGATTTTTTCAATGACATGAAAATGCTGTTTACCAAAATATGAAGCTACTTGGCGAGAGGTAGTTATAGCTTTCCCATCGTGAATAAATACATTAGGAATGGTTGTTATTTGACTATTCATATTTTACGTCCTCGTAGATTTATAAAACCCTAGTTTCAGTAGGGCGGTCGGGTACTTGAAACCCGCTACGAGACGGCCAACAGTTTTCCCCTTTTCAGGGTTTTGTATTTTCTGTTCGCTACCCGACCATAATCTATGGACGTAAAAAAACCGCTAGACTGTCGGGTGCGGATATCCGCTCGTAGAAGGTGGTTTCAAGCACCTGATATAGAATATAGCGCATGATTTCTTCTTTCGTCAATGGGTATTTAAAATGTTAATGTATCGCCGCAATCCCGTTCATCATGACGCTTAGCAATCCAGGAAACTGGCTATCGTAGAAATGTGACTGCGTCTGCCGGGGATGGTTTGGGTCAGTCAAATTTTTACCAAACTGTAATCCGTTTTCTGTCAGTGGCCAGAATAGTTTTTCTTTATCAGGATGTTTGCTACTTGGACGCGATTTACGTTCAGCAAGTCCGAGCAGTTGTAGCCGTCGATAACCAGATTGTGCCGTATAAGGTTTCCCATGAAGCAACAAAAGCTCCGTAAAAGAATGCGTTACTTCGCTTGAACCCGTTAAACTCCCTTCTGGTGCATCAACAGCGTAAGCAGGAAGTATATCCGGCATGCCAAGAGAAGACTGTAGCTTTTTCATTCCACCAAGCATACCAGAAGGTGCGATACGCAATTCTTGTTTGCAGAATGCCAGCATTGCTAATCCAGCCTGAACTTTATCGGTTAGCGGTTGGATAGGTGTAGAAATAACTTCATCAAAAGTACGAATCACTTTGAGATGGAAAGCTGCACTAATCCACATGGCATAAGCATAAACCAGTTCTTTAGCAACGTAGGTTCCCTGCTCGATACCTCCTCGAATGACCGATACCGGAATTCCGCCCTCGCTCAAAAATTGCTCAAGTAACTCTTGAGTTTGTTTATTAGCAAGCCAATATGCAGGACTGTCTTTTTTAAGATCACCAGCAGCACGATGTAAATCATTCAGACAATAACGCCCGAAAGCGTCTTGACGAACAACGGTATTTTCAATAACCACTAATTTAGACATAAAATATTTCTCCGTAATTAAACGAATTAAGGTATTAACGTGAAAGATTTTGCAGATTGAACCCTAAACCCGTTATACTTACCAAAAAGGAGGATTCCCTATGGGTCAGGTTGCATTTGATACACTACAGGCATCAGAAGAGCTTCAAACGGCTGGACTTACTAGTCAGCAAGCTAAGGCTATTTCACTTGTTGTACGTAGATCACATGAGGTTGCTGATGTGGCGACTAAAGCTGATATTGTTGAAGTCAATCGCAATATTGCTGATGTTCGCAAAGACTTATCGGCTGAGATCGCAGATGTTCGCAAAGACTTATCTGCTGAGATCGCAGATGTTCGCAAAGACTTATCTGCTGAGATCGCAGATGTTCGCAAAGACTTATCTGCTGAGATGAATTTACGTTTCGAGAAAACAGATGGTCAAATAGCGTTGATTCGTAAAGACGTTGAAACTATTGCTACTGGACTACTTTTAAAACTTGGTGGTGTAATCGTTGTGACTATTAGTGCTGCAACAGCAATACTGAAATTCTTTTAATTCTTGCACTATAATTATCAGTGGGCTGTTAGCTTAATGGTATAGCAGAGGGTTTAATTCTTCGATTGCAGGTTCAAATCCTGCACAGCCCGCCAAATGCTATTTAACGATTTTGTTAATTTATGATTTTCTTTATTCAGGTATTTATTTTGCTCAGTCAAATAGTGAATAAAGGTCTTGAGGGCTTTCGTATATTCGTCTTCTGCATCCAATGGCTCAAGATTAATGATGTAATGAGCGTTATTATCACCATCATAAGCCATATCTATAAAGTTAACCAAGCCTGGATGGTTTGACGTCACAATGCGTGGATTGTCCAATCTCATTATGTGTACTCCTTGTTAACATTTGCTGAAAGATTAGGATGCGTGCCGAGTGCTTCTCGGTGTCCGATTACAGTCGTGACGGACGGGTAAACGCAATCAAACTATATTTAGCTATTGAAAGATAATTTATAGTGTGTTGACTGTCCCACGAGCGCATAGCCGCATTCACACATCCTTAAATTGATTGTGAGTTAAAAATAATGCAAGTTTATTAATTACCCTGATTTAACTTTAACTCACTATAAATAGTAGGATATTCTGTTTAATATACGATAAGTGATTAAGCGAGCTGTGATTTGGGCAGGAAAGTTACTGCAATTAGAGAATAATCATCAATACTGGTATTTTTATTTATTCTTCTTTGTAAACTAGAAGCAAATCGTATAGGGTTTTTTAATGTTTCGATAGCGAATCTGGGGCGTTTTTCCCAAAAATGATGAGCTCCATCTGACATAATGTACAAATTCAAAAGCCCATTATTTTCAGTAAGTTCAGAAACTGGATAGCATAGCTTCTGGTATTGAAGTTGAACGACTCTTGATATAGCCGTTGTGAGTTTATTTTTTCCTTTAATATTTTTTAACTCTTTTTTTGTATATATTTTTTCATCTAATAAACTTTGATGTACTGTATGGTCTTTAGATAATTGGATTAGTTTATTTTTATTTTTTACATAAATTCTTGTATCACCAATATGCCCTATGTGGACACTATCGTTGTTAACATAACAAAAAGTTAGGGTTGTTGCGGAATGATATAAATCAGGGTTTTCATCTGAAATTTTAAAAATCTCATCCTTAATAGTGCTGAATATAGAATCTATATTTATATCATGGTCTAAAACCATTTTTGATAGGTAATTAATAGCTATTTGAGAGGCTAATTTAGCACCATTATATGAACCCACACCGTCAGCTATGGCAAAGATGTAACCATTACCTATTTTTGATGGAGGTAAAATAGAATCCTGATTTTCCTTAGTATCGTCTCTACCATAGGAGAAGAAACCACAATTTAACAGCTCTATCATTGCTCTCTCCTTTCAATCACTTTGTTAAAGCCAACTAACATTTCTGAAACAGATTGGTACCTATCTTTACATCTTAGATTAGTACTCTTACGTATAATGTCATCAACACCGCCAATAGCTGAAATATCCATTTCTTCCATTATAACTCCTAGTGCGTAGATATCTGACTGTATACTATATTCTCCCCTCTTCGCCTCAGGTGACATATACTCTACAGTTCCTAACGCAATTTGAATCTTTGTTAATATCTCTGATTCAGATTCGTTATTTGAGTTTTTTATTAGACCAAAATCTGATACTTTATAAACATCATTGTTAAATTTTAGAATATTAGCGGGTTTTAGATCTCTGTGAAGATAGCCTTTCTGATGAACATAAATGACTCCCTTTAAGATCATTTTTGTTATTTCCACTTTCTTATTTATATCTAATATATTTTCTGAAAGTTCTTTTCTGAGATCTGTTTGCGAAAGTTCCATGATGAACCAAGGATTGTCGATTTCCATGTGATGCATACATATATAGACAATATTAGAATGTTTACAATTAGCTTGATAAAAAACTTCTCGTTTAAATCTTCTTCTCAATTCATCATGAGTAAATATTGAGCCAACATATTCTTTTTGAACTGATAACGTTTTTCTAGCATATTGCCCAGCTAATTTTCCATTCAAATTGAATAAGTTTATTAATTCAACTTTACCAAAAGTACCATTACCAATTTCTTCAACTGGTTCAATTAAATAGTTACCTTTTCTTTCCATACTTTTAGCCTTTTTTGAGTATGGACATAATTTACTATTAAATTAATGAGTAACCAACACGAGTTTCGCTCGGGCATATAAAATTCTAGAAATGGCTTAAAAGCAATGATTAATCTGTAACTTAATAAGACGTATAAATTTACTTAAATTACAATAAGTTGTTTTTAATTTATAAGGTTTTTTCTATTTATATATTATGCTGAATTAAACTTAAAAATAGAGTGTTTTTTTATTGGTGCGAAACTCGTGAATATCTGACATCACATTTAGCCTGAAAAATCATTGCACTGAGAAGTGCTTTTTTATCGACCGTCAAAATCATTTTGATACCTTTAACAGTTAGCGGTGACTCCAAAGTTGGATTTAGGGTTAGAATATAAAAAAACCGTTAGGTCTAGGTTTTTTCGCTGGGTTAGAATTCAGTTGGTATTGATATTTAAGTCAATGGGTTTGACACATCTAAGCTCACCGTTGGTGAGTTTATACGAGCTATTTTTTATACCTCCCGTACTCCCTATAGCCCTTTTAACCTTAATATTTCCTTGTTCAAGTTCGTTTAACCAACGATGTGCCGTGACTTCAAGTGGTTCATTTAGTGTTCCAATAGTACAAGGAAGGTATCGCTCAATCTGTATCCAGATGTTGCCACGCCGAGCAAAGAATTTTCCATTCTGTGTTGCATAATTTGTGCTATAAATTCTCGGAAATACAAAAGTCATTTTAGTCGTTCCTTCTTCCGTTATTTATCAATTAGCAGTGATTCCAAAATATGATTTAGGTTTATTGTTAAACCGTCTAGAAGTATACAAAGCTGCAATAGGAAGACAGCAGTTATTAAATGCGTCATAAAATTTAGTAGGGCGAATTGATATTGCTTTTTCTACACGACTCATCACTTTTCTTTTTAGTGAAAGGATAGGGCGTTTGATGTCTGGATTTGTTTGTTGCTGAGAGGGTTTGCTTGGATTTAAGGCTGCTTTCAGTGCCATATTAAGTGCTTTGTTATATTCATAAGCTGCTTGCCTAGCGCTTCTACGCTCATGTCTACGACGACGAGCATTATCATAACCATGAAAGTTACACATATTACCTCCTACAATGGGTTTTGGTGGTGTGTGCCGGAGCTATCCGGATTATATTTACAGTCATATTGGTAGTACCCTGGTGTTGGTTTTAACTTTATGGCTGTATTTTGGTTATTTCACACACCCCAAAACCGACTGTTTGGGTGTTTTATGGTTCGCTTTTTCAGCGAAAGGGTGTTAAAGAGCGGTACTGCTTAACTGTCGTCACTTGCCTTCATGTTCATACGCCTCGGGCTGGCTACTTGGCAACGTCTGGCAAGGTTTCAGATAACTCGTGGTATTGTCTGGCGTTTACCTGTTGCAGTGAGTTGATGAACATAACAATATCTTAAGTATTAATTTATGTCAATACTTTAAGTATTAATTTGTTTTTCGTTTTATGGTGATAAAAAATATATTTTTGTCAGCGGTAAAAAAGGATCTTGAAAACAAAGAGGAAGGGTGAAGCTAGGGGGATTGGTAGGTAATGGGTTAAATATGCTGCAAGAGTTTCTGTGTGTTAAAGAAATGGATATAAGGAGAAGTGTTTATTAGGGTAGGGTGAGAGGGTAATAAAACCCTCGGGGTAGCATTTAATTATTTGCTATCACTTGGTGTGGTATTTTGTTGAGTTGGTTGTTGCATATAAATTACTGTTGGTTGTTGAGGTAATGGATCAGATTTTAACATACCAACAAAAGCAGGAATAAGTGCAATTAACGCAATAATGATACCAAAAATAGTTAACCTAGTACTCAATCCTGATTGAATACCAGAGATCGCTGTATTGATTCCTGATATAGCAGTGTTAATACCATCAATTTTACCATTAATAGCAGTATTGATGCTGTCAATTTTGCCATTAATAACGGCATTATTAGATTCAATTTTAGTCTCAATTGACTCAAACTTAACTGATATACCAGAAAGAGTAGTATTAAGATTAGCCATATGAGTATTTTGCTCTTCTCGCCACTTAGCCATTTCTTCTCTCATACCAGAAGATATAGTCTGAACTTCAGCTTTATTTTGAGCTAACTTTGCATCTAACTCATCTTTGGTCATAGTAAAATTCTCTTCTGGGCTTTTTTTGTTTATTTTAGTTTCAATTTTACTTGAAAATTTTTTATTGTGTTGTTTTATTATATCAGACGGTGCTTTAGATGAATAGAATGATTGTTGCTGAGAACTTGAAATGATGCCGTACTTGCTAGATGAACTTCTATTTTTGGCTATGTCATCAGAGTAAGAATGGTGTTGATTGGATGACATTTATTCGCTCTCCTTTGAACGTTCATGCTGCTCTAAAATATATTTAGCGAGTTGTAGAAGCAATGTCTCAGGCATCCTGATATTTGCAATTGTTTCTCTTGCTAGTTGGGTTTTTTCATTATCAACCCATTCAGTTACATGTTTAAAAAATGATATTGATCCTATTCTGTTTTCTATATCTCCAAAAGACGAATAGCCAAAGTGATCAGCATATTGGCTGGTGCAGCTAACACTTTCTTTAAATATAATTTTGTTGTCTTCGTTTTTTTTCTTATTGTTGCTCATCTTTATCTCCTAAAATGAATATGGCAAACCTGAAATTTAAAATCATATCACATTATTTACTTTATAAATATCAAACAATTATCATAATTATGACGCTTTTCTTGATTTTTTCTCTTTTGCTTTCATTTCCTTATAGATTCGTTTAAGATTAGCCCTAGCAATTTATTTGTTTTGATTTTTCTATAGTAACGCTTCTAATTAAATTTTTGGAAAAATACATTAAGATACATTCTTTTTATTTTTTATTATTAAAAGCTCTTCAAAAATTGCATCATAATGCGTTTTCTTAGCCCTCAGTTCTAATAATATTCTATCTACTTCATTTTTTGGAAGATTTTTGATTAATTCCAAAATTTCTTCTTGAATTGGATCAAGTTGATAAAATTTATTATTTTTTTCATTACAACCCTGATCTTTTATTAATTCTGATATTTCTTTTATTTCTTCTGCTATTGATGGGCTGATGTCCTTAGGGTCAACTCTTAAAAGTTTAGAAAACACACACACAACCTTAACATTAAGAGAATTTCTTCCATTCAAGTAATGCCCAACCGCACCTTGACTAATATCAAGTTCATCAGCTAAGAATTGTTGAGTTAACTTCAATTCTTTCTTCTTTGAATCAAACAAAGCCTTTAGTCGTTTGCAATCTTCAAGTTGTTCAGGCGTTAATTTTTTTTCATATTTCATAATTCATATTTTAATAACGTTAGTATTAAAAATGCCAGTACTTAAGGTATTGATATTTTTTAGTATCTAAAGTATTATTCTGGGGTTGTGGAGGAAACTTATGCTAAAAATACCTTTATCAGACTATCTAAAAGAAAATAGTCAAGAAAAAGCAGCAAATTTAATTGGTGTACATCAAACTGCGATCAGCAAAGCAATTAGAACAGGTAGAAAAATTTTTTTGATACCTAATAAAGATGGAAGATTTACAGCAGAAGAACATAAACCATTTCCAAGTAATAAAAATTAGCCACACCGCTCTTTAACATCCTGGCCTCCCTGAAATTGGGAGATTTTAAATTCCCAGCCCATCGGGAGGAATAACTATTATCTAAAACTTATGGAATTAATTATAGACATGGAAACCACGATTACACGCAAATCAAATGCAAAAAATATTGAAGCCAGAATACGCAATGGTATTAAGGTGCATTCAGCAATAAGAATTGCACAGGCTATTGGCGTAAATCCTTCACA
>NZ_NHNG01000261.1:0-3423 GCF_002287155.1 Arsenophonus sp. ENCA | reverse complement strand
ACTTGTCGATCGTCTGTTGGTGATACTGGTTTGCAAAGAGGTCATTCTTAATGGCGCTGCGTTTCTTCATGGTGGTTAGCTCAGTAGACCAGCTTCCGATAACTTTATCAGCAAAATCAAACTCGGCTTAGGTTTTTCGAGGTGCCCATAAAAGCTTCTAACTTTCTTGAGAAAAACATAATGATTACTCCACTTCAATCTTAAATATCAAATAGAAAAATTTAAATATCTATTTAATAATTTATAGCTGACACAGAAATTCAAAAAGAATACCTTTTTACAGCTCTTTAAGATAAAAGCACTTAAGCTAATAATTTAAAGAAAAATAATTAAACCTGGCTAATTAATTTCATAAATTGATTTTTAGCAAACGACATCATTACATCTAACTATTATTTTCTGACAAAAAAAATTTTTTCATATAGTGCATTTTTAATTATAGTTTATTAATTTGAATTAAATTAATTATTTTTTTAAAGTTATATATTTTTTTAAAACTTAATCACTGCTAATCACACTAAATAATTTAAATATAAAAAATAACTCATTAATAAATAAAAGAAAATGTTTTATATAATGGGTTACATTTATATATTCAATCTGATAAAATATTTTTATAAATATATTCCAATTAGGTAACCAATTCGAATGAAATTTGTCTCATTTAACATTAATAGCCTAAGAGCACGCATCCACCAACTTGAAGCTATCATCGAAAAACATCAACCTGATGTCATAGGCTTACAAGAGACCAAAGTTGATGATAGTGCATTTCCTTTAGAGCAGGTTAATCAGTTAGGCTATCATATCTGCTACCATGGACAAAAAGCACATTATGGTGTCGCGCTATTTTGCAAGCAAAAACCAATTACTATTCAAAAGGGATTTCCTGGCGACGATATTGATGCCCAGCGCCGTATTATTATGGCAGATATTCAAACAGAAAAAGGCACAATTACCATAATAAACGGTTATTTCCCACAAGGTGAATGCCGTGATCACCCAACAAAATTTGCTGCAAAAGCAAAATTTTATCAAGACTTGCAACTTTATCTGCAAAATAATCTTTCTCCTCAATCGCATATCATTCTTATGGGAGATATGAATATTAGTCCAACAGATCATGATATCGGCATCGGTGAAATTAATAGAAAACGTTGGTTAAGTGCTGGCAAATGCTCATTTTTATCTGAAGAACGCGAATGGATGGATAAATTGAAATCCTGGGGATTAATCGATACTTATCGTCAACAAAATCCAGCTATTACTGATCAATTTTCGTGGTTTGATTACCGTTCCAAGGGTTTTGTCGATAACCGAGGTCTGCGAATTGATTTGATTCTGGCCTCTAGTTCGTTATTTGCCTGCTGTGGTGAAACAGGCATTGATTATGACATTAGAAGTATGGAAAAACCTTCAGATCATGCCCCTATTTGGGCAAAATTTGAGTTAAATTAAGTTAAAATCAAATGATAGTACTATTTTACACTTAGCTATCATTTGATTGTCTTTTTTGACTAGTTCTCTTCTTCTTTACTGATAACTTTTTCTCCGTTTTCTCTTCGATGACCGATATCGTACGGAATATGGTTAAATCAGTTTGTTGTTTCGCTTGTTGGATTAACATTTTCAATGTATCTGCCAATGGTGACATAAAATCCTGATAACGAAACTGTTTTTCACTAATTTGGGTTAATTTAGACTCCCAGTGAGCAGTCATATCAGGCAATACTGCCACCAGCGGTAAAACTTTATATAAGGCGATGCCTGCTGGCGCAGCATGCATATAACGACCTTTTTTAACCAAAAACTTACGTTTAAATAACAGTTCTATAATACCCGCTCGGGTCGCTTCTGTTCCTAAACCATCCGTTGCTCGCAATACCTTTTTCAACGCCTTATCTTGCACAAAACGGGCAATACCGGTCATAGCCGACAACAAAGTGGCATCAGTAAAGGGTTTTGGTGGCTGAGTCTGCTTTTCTATTACTTCACCCTGCTCGCAAAATAACTGATCTTTTACCTTTACCTCAGGGAGTGGCATACCATCATTATCCACATCCCGTTCCTTAGTAGTTAAAATTGCTCGCCAACCAGGTTCGACTAAAAAGCAAGCTCTGGCGATAAATTTTCCACCTGCGATCTCCAGTTCAATAACCCGTTTATGAAATTTTGCACTAGCCATAAATTGGATAATATATTGAGCAGTAATCAATGCATAAATTTTGCTTTCGTTTTGATCAAGCTGCACCGCTATTGCTTTAGCGGTAGGAATAATTGCATGATGTGCATCAACTTTTTTATCATCCCAACAGCGATTTTGCTTATCTAATTCAGTCAATTCAAATTGTGTAAGTTCTGGCTGATGTATAGCAATAGCTTTTAATACCCCATGGCGATTGGCAAAATGCTCTTGCGGTAAGTAACGACTATCGGAACGAGGATAAGTAATAACTTTATGTTTTTCATATAATTGTTGGCATATATCAAGAACTTCCTTGGCACTTAAGCCATGTTTTTTAGCGGCTTCAATTTGCAAAGCCGACAAAGAATAAGGTAAGGGCGCAATTTCTGATTCTTGTTTATTTTGATAGGCAACAACCAAGGCCGGCTGCTGCGTAATTCGTGCAGCAACATGCTCGGCTAACGGGCGATGAATCAGACGCCCTTCTTCATCCTGATAATCAATGCAGGCTTCACTTGGCTGCCAGATAGCGGTAAAACGTTCTTTATTCGGCGTGATTATATGTGCTTTTACTTCAAAAAAATCTTTAGCAACAAAATGTTCAATCTCTTCATCCCTTCTAACCACCAATCCCAATACTGGCGTTTGAACTCGGCCAACAGATAATACCCCTTGATACCCCCCTCGCTGGCCAAGCAAAGTATAAGCCCGCGTCATATTTATGCCATACAACCAATCTGCTCTGGCTCGAGCCAATGCCGAAACACAAAGTGGAATAAAATCTCGATTACTTCTTAACCGTTCAATGGCCTTAACTACCGCTTGTGGATTAAGATCGCTAATTAAACAGCGCTGAACAGACTGCTTTTTATCATCCGGTAAGGCTAAAAAATCTAACACTTCATCCACCAGCAATTGCCCTTCGCGATCAGGATCTCCCGCATGCACAATCTCATCGGCCTGAACTAATAGCGCTTTAATAGTATTAAGTTGCTTAATAACTGCCGCCCGAGGCTTTAATTGCCATTTTTCAGGAATGATCGGTAAATCAGTTAATGACCAACGTGCTAAACGGGGATCGTAAGCTTCAGGTTCAGCTTGCTCCAATAAATGTAAGCGTCGTTAAATCCCCACATTTTTTCACTTCTCCTAATTTGTCATGATGTTCGACGCTAACAATTAAGGAGAAATATTAGATGGGAATTTACCGTACAGACGAGAAATGGCGAGCTATCATT
>NZ_NHNG01000263.1:0-11935 GCF_002287155.1 Arsenophonus sp. ENCA | reverse complement strand
AGGTAACCATCTGGGCAGATACCGGTTTTCAAGGTATAGATAAACAGCATCCTAATACACAAATCCCAAAAAAAGGAACTCGAAAAAGACCTTTATCGCCTGAACAAAAACAAGAAAATAAAATAATCTCGGGCATCCGTATTACAGTTGAACACGCCATCGCGGGTATCAAGCGCCTCGGTTGCATGACCCAAATTTTACGGAATCGTAGACCCTTTATTGATGATACCTTCTTACTCCTTAGCGCAGGTCTTTGGAATTTCCATCTCAGAACAGCGTAAAATTTACTTCAATCACCGAAACACCCTTATTTCACTATTAAGCAACACGCTTATTGTACTAACAGTCTAATGATCTGCTGTTTCTTTAAATATCAATACTATAATTACTTATATCATTATTGAAAACCAAGGAGTGAGAATGCGGATTTTTATTACTGGCAGTACCGGCTTAATTGGCTCAAGACTTGTTCAACAACTGGTTATACATTCCCATACTATCACCGTATTAAGTCGATCATGCCAAAAAGTTTACAGCCTATTTGGTCGACATGTTGATTGTCTGACAAGCTTAAATGAGATTAATAATCTTGATGGTTTCGATGCCATTGTCAATCTTGCCGGTGAACCTATTGCAAATAAACCATGGACTAAGGAACAAAAAATAATTCTGTGTGAAAGCCGCTGGAAAATGACAGAACGCTTAAGCCAACTGATCAAAGACAGTAAAAAACCACCAAAAACGTTTATTTCTGGTTCTGCAGTTGGCTATTATGGTGATCAGGGACAAAGCGTTGTCACTGAATCCGATATGCCACATGCCGAATTCACTCACCAACTATGCCAAAAATGGGAATCATTGGCATTAGAAGCAGAAAGTGATAAAACACGCGTTTGTTTGCTACGAACCGGAGTGGTACTGGCGAAAGAAGTCGGTGTACTAAAGAAATTGTTACCGATATTTAAAGCCGGATTAGGCGGGCCAATCGGCAAAGGCAAACAATATATTCCCTGGATCCATATTGATGACGTCGTCAATGCGATTAATTACCTGCTTGAGTCACCTTCATTATCTGGTGCGTTTAATATTACTTCACCCTACCCGGTGCATAATGATCAGTTCAGTGCAATACTGGCCGAAGTACTTAATCGTCCGGCACTGATTAGAACGCCAGAATTTGTTATTAAATCTATTATGGGAGAATCTGCAGCATTAATGTTAGGTGGGCAACAAGCGATTCCAAAGCGTCTTGAAGAAGCTGGATTTAAATTTCACTATATTGAATTAAAAGAAGCACTCGAGTCATTACTGTTAACTACGTCGCAAGAGACCATTACTTAATACCTGGCCAACGAGTAAATAAGGTTTGTGGTAAGGTGATACCATATTGATCTAATATTCGATTGACAGTCTGATCGACAATGTCCTGTACGGTTTCTGGATGATGATAAAAGGCCGGCATCGGTGGAAAAATTATCGCGCCAATCTCTATGACATTCATCATTAATCTCAAATGGCCTAGGTGCAAAGGAGTTTCCCTGACACCCAAGATTAATTTACGCTTCTCTTTTAAAACCACATCAGCCGCCCGCGTAATTAATGTATCGTTATAACTATTGGCAATACCAGATAACGCTTTTATTGAACACGGCATAATAATCATACCGGAGGTAATAAATGAACCAGAAGAAATCGCCGCAGCAATGTCTCTATCTTCATAGACAACATCAGCCATTGCTTGAACATCGCGTAGGCGATGAGAGGTCTCCAGCGCTATAGTCTGCTTAGCTGTTGCACTGACAATTAAATGTGTTTCAACCTCAGCAACAGAACGTAAAACTTCAAGTAAACGAATACCGTAAATTGCACCACTAGCGCCTGTCAATCCGATAATTATTCTCTGCATCATTTTTGCTCAATAATAACGATAAAATAGATTTCAGTATTGTCAGCTTAACGATATCCGTTAAAGTCTAACTTAATTCAAATGATAACAACAAGTTAGCCTTCGTTGTAAATTTCCAAATTTTCAATCTCATTATGTTCTTTTAACTGATCGTCCTTACGCAGATTTTCCAGATAATCCAAGTAAGCTTGATCAATATCCTTGGTAACATAAATCCCATTAAAAACCGAACACTCGAAAGTCGTGATATCGGGATTTTCCTCCCTAACTGCGGCAATCAAATCAGTAAGATCCTGAAAAATTAAATCATCCGCACCAATAAGTTGACGAATTTCATCCACTTCACGCCCATGGGCAATCAATTCATTAGCGGACGGCATATCAATACCATAAACATTTGGAAAACGAACTTCTGGTGATGCCGAAGCAAAATAGACCTTTTTGGCTCCAGCTTCGCGTGCTAACTCAACAATTTGTTCAGAGGTTGTTCCGCGCACAATAGAGTCATCAACTAATAAAACATTTTTACCACGGAATTCGGCTCGATTGACATTCAGTTTACGACGTACCGACTTGCGTCTCTCCTGCTGTCCTGGCATGATAAAAGTGCGTCCCACATAACGATTTTTAACAAAACCTTGGCGATAGGGTTTACCCAAAATATAAGCTATTTCCAGTCCGCTATCACAAGATGTTTCAGGAATCGGGATCACAACATCAATCTCTAAATCCTGCCATTGACGGGCAATTTTGGCCCCCAATTTTTGCCCCATCCGCAACCGAGCTTTATTAACCGATATTTTATCGATAAAAGAATCTGGTCTGGCTAAATAGACAAACTCAAACAGACAAGGGGTTAATTGTGGATTTTCTGCACATTGCCGGCTGTAAAGTTCTCCCTGTTCAGTGATATAAATCGCTTCACCAGGCGCGACATCACGCAAGAACTCAAAACCAAGGGTATCTAAAGCGACACTTTCCGAAGCAACCATGTACTCATTTTGACCATCTTCCAATGTGCGCTTACCCAGCACCAGAGGGCGGATACCAAATGGGTCACGAAACGCCACTAAACCATGGCCAATAATCATTGCAACACAAACATAAGCGCCACGAACTTTGTTATGCATCGCAGCAATAGCGGTAAAAATATTTTCTGCAGTCAGCGGAAAATGATCAAATTGATCCAATTCATGGGCAAGCACATTGAGCAAGATTTCTGAATCTGAAGAAGTATTTACATGACGACGGGCCGTTTCAAATAACGTTTTTCTTAATTCATGTGCATTGGTCAAATTACCATTATGGGTCAATGTAATACCAAAAGGAGAATTAACATAAAAAGGTTGCGCTTCGGAAGCGCTGGAGCTACCCGCGGTTGGGTAACGCACATGGCCAATTCCCATTTTACCCCGCAAACGCAGCATATGGCGGGCAGCAAATACATCTTTTACTAAACCATTCGATTTACGTAGGCGAAATTGTTTATTTTCATCAATTGTTGCAATACCTGCAGCATCTTGCCCACGATGTTGAAGCACTGTTAGCGCATCATAAATTGATTGGTTAACTGGTGTAAAACCAGCAATACCGACAATACCGCACATCCACTTTTTCCTCATCAACCAAACGGAGTGATATTTTCAGGTAAAAAACTTGACGCATTTTTTAAATAATCAAAAAACCATCTAATAATATGACTAAATTGGGGTATCAATTCAGAACGTTGCCAATCTTCACTTTTTGGCAAGGGTGTAAAAGTATCCAGGAAAAACAGGATTGCCGACACAATTAATATACCGCGTAATACACCAAAACAGACGCCTAACACGCGATCAGTACCTGATAATCCTGTTCGCTCAACTAACGAGCTAATCACATAATTGACTACCGCACCCACAATTAAAGTAGCGATAAATAAAATTGCAATTGCAATACCATTTCTAATCAGCGTGTCATCGAAGCGGGTGAGATAAGTTGCCAGATAAGGATAAAATTGGCTGGCAACAAAAAAAGCACAACCCCAAGTAATAAGTGATAAAGCTTCCCGTACAAAACCACGAATTAAACTAACCAAGGCAGAAAAGCCAATAATGGCAATAATAGCGTAATCAATCCAAACCATAATTTTAATCCAAAAAATTAAACATTCAGCATGGTCAAACGCATTCTAGCAGAAAAAGAAAACGTTTGCGTTAGATATTTTGCTGAAAAGTAGCAATAAATTGCGGCGAAAAGATAAATCATGATCGCCGCAGGAATAATTAATATAACTGTTTAGTATCAATATGTTTTATCTATTAGTAGCTACCCATTTTACGGTTTATAACCGCGTATTTGCCCCTGTAAGCCGGTTAAATCTTTCAATTCCGACAAACTGGACTGCAATTTATCTCTCGAAGCATTTGGGCCAACAAAAATTCGAGTTAATTGACCATTAATTGGTAATGATGGCTCGGTATAAACCTGGTAGCCAGATAAACGTAATTTGGCAATAATCTCTTCCACTTTTGCAGCATTTTTCAGTACTGCCAACTGAATAACATATGCCCGCGCCTGCGGTGCTTGAGTTTTCTCATTTGACTTAGTGATATGTTCTGGCACTAGCGCGGGTTTTTCAACTTTGACTGCTGGTTTAGGCTTTGCTTGTTGCTGAGCGGACAGACTATCTGCTGATTTGGCCTTCGAATCAGAAGTGGCCTCAGAAATCATGGCTTCTGCAGCGCTCGCTGAAGATGTCGCTAGTGGCTTCGGATTAATTGGCGCAATAGGTTCAATTTCATATTCATCGCTGGCTTTAGGCACCAAAGGGATCGCTGCAAATTCAGTCTCATTATATTTCTTATTACCATCCAATAATATGGGTAATACAATAACACCAACTGCAACAATAACAATCGTTCCCACCAAACGGTTTTGAAACTTACTGGCCACTTAAACTTTCCTCTTTTGTCTGCAGTTCCATAACCTCTGCAACAGTATGAAATGAGCCACAAACCAACACGATATCCTGTTTGTAAGCCTCGGCCATAGCCTGCAACCATGCATCTTTGACCGTCGCAAATTGGTATGGCGATTCAACATACTGCGCTAATTGCGCTGCATCGGCACCGCGTATCCCACTTAACGAAGCGAGATACCATTTATCAACCTGCGCAGCCAAATAAGATAAAGTACTTTTTATATCTTTATCGGCTAACATCGCTACAACGGCATGAATTTTAGTATTTTTCTGCCTGGGTAATCGAGCCAGTCTATCGGCTAAATAAGCTGCCGCATGGGGATTGTGCGCAACATCTAAAATTACACAAGGTTGCTCGCAGATAATTTGAAAACGTCCTGGTAATTTCGCCTTAATCAATCCCTGCTGAATAGCGGGCAATGATATCGCCTGACCAATGGCATCCCCCTGTTTGATTAAACAATCAATAATTGCCAATGCGGTTGCAGCATTGGCCAGTGGAACATTTGGCACAGGTAACTGTTTAAAATCTTGATCATGAGATCGCCAATGCCAATGATCATTTTGTAGCTCAAATTGCCAATCTACCCCGCAACGAAATAGCTTTGCCCCTAAGGTTTGAGCCACTTCATTAATCGACTGCGGCATATCCGGTTCACCCACAACCGCATAGCGCCCTGAGCGAAAAATACCAGCTTTTTCGTAGCCAATCTGCTCACGATCACCACCAAGCCAGTCAATGTGATCCAATGCAATGCTAGTGATGGCAGCAATATCCGCATCGACGATATTGGTTGCATCTAACCGTCCACCCAAACCGACTTCTAAAATAACCACATCAAGTTTAGCTTGTTTAAATAACTGTAAAGCAGCTAAGGTGCCATATTCAAAATAGGTCAGCGTTGTTGTGCCGCGTTTAGATTCAATATCGGCAAAAACCCGACAAAATTCAGCTTCAGGTAACATCTTACCCTGGATCCTAACGCGCTCAGTATAATCCAACAGGTGAGGAGAACTATAAACGCCGACTTTTAATCCTGCTTCAATTAAAATAAATTCCAATGTATGGCAAGTCGTTCCTTTACCATTAGTGCCAGCAACAGTAACGACTTTCGGGGCGGGATATAAAAGATCCAGCTGTCGAGCGACGACACCAACCCGCTCAAGCCCCATATCGATAATTTTGCTATGCTGCTGGGTTAAATAAGTTAACCAGGTAGCTAAAGAAGAGGTTACCCCTGGTATCATTAAGGGTTCAGATATCTTCTCATTTTTGATCTGATTTGTTGTCAATTTCGGGTTTCTCACGATAGGGTGGCTCCAGATCATCGTCAACTAAGGTAATAACATCAATTTGACTTGCATCTTGAACGGTTTGATGAGTGAGCATCGCCAGTATTTCGGCTAATTTGTCCCTCATTTCAGGCCGCCTTACAATCATATCAATCGCACCTTTTTCAATCAGAAATTCACTGCGCTGAAAACCTGGTGGTAATTTTTCACGAACCGTTTGCTCAATAACCCGAGGACCAGCAAAGCCGATTAACGCTTTAGGTTCGGCAACATTAATATCGCCTAACATGGCTAAACTTGCTGATACACCGCCCATAGTTGGATCGGTAAGTACTGAGATATAGGGAAGCCCTCGTTCCTGCATCTTAGCCAGTGCCGCACTGGTCTTTGCCATTTGCATCAAGGACATTAATGCTTCTTGCATGCGAGCACCGCCACTGGCAGAAAAACAAATTAACGAACAATTATCTTCCAGTGCTTGCTCTACCGCACGCACAAAACGTGCACCAACAACTGAAGCCATTGAGCCGCCCATAAAAGCAAATTCAAAAGCGGCTACAATGACCGGCATACCTTTAAGCGTGCCTTTCATCACAATTAAAGCATCTTTTTCATGTGTCGCTTTTTGTGCTGCTGATATCCGATCTTTATATTTCTTTGAATCACGAAATTTTAAAATATCTTTCGGCTCTAATTCACTACCTAATTCAGCCGTGGTTCCTTCATCAAGAAAAGAGGCCAGACGTTGACGGGCCGAAATACGCATATGGTGATCACATTTTGGACATACGGCTAAATTACTTTCTAATTCAGCGCGATAGAGTACTTGCCCGCAGCTATCACATTTTGTCCAAACCCCTTCAGGGATACTCGCTTTACGGGTCTGGCTAATATTGCTTTTATTAAGAATCTTTTCAATCCAGCTCATTAATAGACCTTTCTGTCTGAAATTACATTATCAGTCTCATTATTATGTTAATCATTAAACCACAATGACAAAGCATAGTGGATAAAAAACTGATCAAACCTGCTAATGACTATCTATTTTTTTGGTTTAACAACCTGTTTTTCTTTTATTGATGTTCGACGATAACGCCAAATCTCAATAATACCCGGCAGAATAGAAATTAAAATAATTGCCACAATTAATAATTTTAAATTCTGCTGAACAATTGGCAAATCACCAAAAAAGTAACCCGCGTAAGTAAATAATAGAACCCATATTAAAGCCCCGGCCACATTATAAAAAGCAAAATGCCGATATGACATTTTTCCCATCCCTGCGACAAATGGAGCAAACGTTCTAATGATAGGTATAAATCTAGCTAAAATAATCGCTTTACCACCATGTTTTTCATAAAATTGATGTGTTTTTTCCAAATAAACCCGTCGAAAAATTTTTGAATTAGGATTGCTAAATAGACGCTCGCCGAATAAACGACCAATAGTATAATTAACCGCATCACCAATAATTGCTGCAATAATTATTAATACTACCATTAAATGAACATTAAGATCATTGCTCTCCAGTGCCGTTAATGCCCCAGCAACAAATAATAGGGAGTCACCCGGTAAAAAAGGCGTAACAATTAATCCTGTTTCACAAAATACTATCAAAAATAGAATGGCATATAGCCAAATGCCATATTCAGCAACCAGCTCAGCTAAATGAAGATCGATGTGTATAATAAAATCAATAATAAAAGTAATAAATTCCATAAAAAATCCAACAGTTGACAGCTTCAGCGCTGTGTAATTAAACGCAAAATTAAATTCATTATTCTGGTAAAAAAAGCGGTCCTACGATCGTTGTAGGTAATTTATATTTTGCCGGATAATCGACAGCAACTAAATAGAGCCCCTCTGCTTTTGCAGTCGCCGCCGCTTTTGTTTTATCTTTCAATGCTAAAAGCTCTGCTACCCAACTAATATCCTGATCACCACACCCTACTGCCAGCAAACTACCAACAATATTGCGTACCATATGATGAACAAAGGCATTAGCTTTAATATCAACCACAATATAGTCACCATAACGGTTGACATGAACATACTTTATATTACGCCAAGGTGATTTAGATTGACACTGAATAGCCCTAAATGAAGTAAAATCCTGCTCCCCAACCAATGCCTGAGCGGCAAGATGCATTTTTTCCGCATCTAAGGGGGCATGGTAATGCGTTACGCCTGCGGCTAATATCGCAGGTCTAAGTCGATGATTGAAAATAATATAACGATATCGACGCGCGGTGGCAGAAAAACGAGCATGAAAATCTGGCTCAACAATTTTGCACCACTGTACTGCAATGTCGGATGGTAAGTAACTATTAACCCCCCTCGTCCAGGCAGAATCTTTACGTGTGACAGATGTTTCAAAATGGATAACCTGACCAGTCGCATGCACACCTGCATCAGTTCGTCCGGCACAATAAACGTGGATAGATTCATTGGCAACTTTTGTTAGCGCGAACTCCAAACAAGCTTGAATACTTTTTACCTGTTGTTGACGCTGCCAGCCATAATAATGGCTACCATCATACTCAATGCCTAACGCAATTTTAGCCATCGACAAAGGGGGTTGCTTCTCCAACATTAATAATATTGCTCCTGCACTAATCGCTCCGCAGTTTCTATTAACATTCGAGCACCACCAAATCGGGTATTATCGGCAACTGACCAAAACTGTAATATCTCAGGTGCACCATAATCATTACGCATACAACCAATACTTAATCGATCACTACCTGAAGCATCAGTTACTTGAGTTGGAAAATCATCTTCGCAAACTAGCTCAATATCATCAAATTGAGCAATTTCTTGCCAGGCTTCTTGTACGGTCATTGGACGTGATGTTTCCACATGAACCACTTGTGCATTGCCATAAAAAACCGGTGCTTGTAAGCAACTGACAATAATGGATAACCCATCATTCTGTAAAATTTTACGCACTTGATCAACTAAACTGCGCTCCTGTGGTGCAGAGCCTTCATCATCACTTAGTAATGGTAATAGATTAAATGCTAGCTGCTTAATAAAACGTTCATTATCAACGGGTAAACCGTTTAATAATCGAGCACTTTGACCTGCCAATTCATCCACTGCACTTTTGCCATGCACCGAAACTGAAAACAGATTGGTTAAAATTAAACGATGAATACCGGCAACATTAATTAGTGGTTTAACGGCGACTAACAATTGACTGACATAGCTATCAGCAACGGCAATAATATTACGGTTACGATAATTAGCCAAGAGATGGGGATTAACACTCGGTACGACTAATGGAATATCTGGCTCCAGCGCAAATAAACCACTACTATCAATGACAATACAACCATCTTGCGCTGCTTGCTCTGCATAACGAGCGGACGCTTCCTTACCAGCAACAAAAAAAGCTAATTGCACCTGTGTCCAGTCAAATAATTGAGCATCAATAACAGTATATTGCCTGCCATTAAAACGAATGCTTTCTCCCGCACTATTTTCACTGGCTAATAGAAATAACTCACCAACAGGAAACTGACGTTCTTGTAATAAACTCAATACGGCCTCTCCGACCGCACCAGTAGCACCTAATAGTGCAATATTCCAACCTTCTGTCATGTTGGTTTTCTCCAATTTCATTAGCATATTTAATCAAATTAATTTGGTATTGAAACCTAGCATTTTTAGTGCATTCGCGGCATCGACATCATTACAACTCACTCTAAGAGATGACCATTCACGACGTTCTGGATAATATTTACGCAGATGATCAAACTGGCCAGCAAGATGGGCAATTTTTCTTAATGGCGCATCATCACGACGGACATCATAAACTAAATGCACTAAACGTTTTAAACTTGCCTGCGTTAATTCACCGCTAAAAGTAATTTCATTAAACCCTGCATTAGGTAATAAATCAGCTAGTTTAATTTGCTGTTCTTGGCCTAAAAACTGGCTAAATGCGGTAAAAATCTGGCTGGTGCCGCGTGCTTTACCTTCCAGAGAATAGCCAGCAATATGTGGCGTGCCAATTCTAGCTTTAGCTAGCAAAGGTAGGGAAATAGAGGGTTCATGTTGCCAAACATCTAATATAACGTCGATTTTCTTACCATTTTCTAAGGCTGTTAACAATGCCTGATTATCAACAACTGATCCGCGGCTAGTATTTAGTAAAATACGTTCTGCCGGCATAGCTGCAAGCAACTCTTCATTTAATAAATGATAAGATGAATAACGGCCAGATTTATTTAACGGGGTGTGAAAAGTTAAAATATCCGCCTCACTAACTAATTTTTCCAGTGGCCAAAATTGCTCACTATTATCGGCAGCGTCTGCACGAGGTGGATCACAAAGTAACGTATTCACGCCCCAAGCCTTTAAACACGCATTAAGACGACTGCCAACATTACCAACCCCAACAATACCGACCGTTTTTTCTCGTAAATCAAAGCAATCACGTTCAGCCAGTACCAATAAAGCGGAAAAAACATACTCTACCACCGCTGTCGCATTACAACCCGGTGCGGCAGAAAAAGCGATGCCCGCTTGCGCTAACCATTGCCTATCAACATGATCAAATCCGGCCGTTGCAGTACCAACAAATTTTACCTTACTCTCTTTAAGTAACGCTTCATTGACTTGAGTAACCGAACGCACCATTAAAGCATCCGCTGTTGCTAGCTCTGACGATGAGATTGAACGCCCAGAAACAGCCTTGACTTCACCCATTGTTTGAAACAATTGTGTTGCGTAAGGCATATTTTCATCAACCAATATTTTCACTTATTTAATGCCCAATTATATTTATCAAAATTAACCCATCGTTTTTACAATTCGATAAGGTAACAAGTTGCTATTTTGCCATGTTAATGAAATAAATCCTAACAACCGGTTTAGTCACCCTCACTTTTTTGTCGAAAACGTTCTGGTGTTGTGCCTGAAATCTGCTGAAACATGGTAATAAAAGCCGAGGAGGAACTATAACCGACATCAAAAGCCACCTGATGGACACTATTACCTTGTTCTAATTTCATTATGGCATGTAAAAAACGTAATCGCTGACGCCATTCACTAAATGACATCCCCAGTTCCTGCTGACAACGGCGTGACAAGGTTCGTTCTGAGGTATATACCCGTTTAGCCCAGATAGCTAAAGCGCCAATTCCCAAACGAAATGCAACAAAGTAAATCCTTGGTCATACATAGATAAAATTACTGTAATGACCCCATAAGAGATACTGTTGTATGAAGGGAAAACATTTGAACTTACATGAGCGTTTTTATATCGAAAAACGAATAATTGACGGTGTTACTCAGGCCACTATTGCTAGAGAATTGGGGCTTTCTCGTTCAACTGTCAGCAGGGAACTCAAACGTAATACTGATCCCGCTTTCCATGGACTTTATTCTTGCAGAAGAGCCGATACCTTAGCGAAAGCCAGACGTCTCAATAAATCTACACGAGATGCATTTAATCAACAAACCCCGCAAACGCAGGATTTTATCCGTAAGGAGCTTGCTTTACATACCTCGCCAGAAGTTATCAGTGGAAGGCTACGTCACGAGTTTCGCACAAAACTAATTTGGGTACGCTAATAAAACACGGATGTGCTCAGCAATAGCATTTTTGATTACGTCCCAATTTTGTTGATAAAGGGTTATTTTTTCAGATATACGACGTTTATGTTGTTCAAACCACGCAGAAATAGCGAGAAAAATATGATTTCTTTGCGCTCGGCTCGTGCGAGCCTGACAGCGTTCAATACCACAATTTTGTTTAACTTCTCGAT
>NZ_NHNG01000053.1:0-3452 GCF_002287155.1 Arsenophonus sp. ENCA | reverse complement strand
TACAGGTTTCGATCTTGACCAGCGGGTCACCCAACTTGTCGATCGTCTGTTGGTGATACTGGTTTGCAAAGAGGTCATTCTTAATGGCGCTGCGTTTCTTCATGGTGGTTAGCTCAGTAGACCAGCTTCCGATAACTTTATCAGCAAAATCAAACTCGGCTTAGGTTTTTCGAGGTGCCCTTTTATCAAACAATATCCCCATTTTCCCCTCAATCAAAAGTTATCTACCCTTTTTGTCAATCAGCTTGCCCAGCGTAAAGAATGGCATAACCTGCTAGCTTTTAGCCCTTCACCGCCGAGGCCGATTATTGCTCGTTATAATTATTACTATGCCAAATGGCAAACAGGTAATAAGCAAGCGGCGTGGCAGGGAGCGAAACAGATTTGGTTACACGGCTATCCACTACCCCAAGCGTGCGAACAGCTTTTTGCCCGTTGGCAACAAGCTGGACAATTAACCACTGAATTGATTTTGCAACGTATTTTTTTAGCTATTAAAAGTAATGATGCTGCTCTGGTTACCAGCTTAGTCAATAGGTTACCAACTAAAGATCAAATTATCGGCCAGCGCTTGGCCAAATTACAGCAAGATCCCTCTTTAGTGGTGAAATTTGCCAGCCTGGTCAAGCCATCGGCGTTTAATCGACAAGTGATATTGTTATTAACCGCTTTGCCAGCCAGTCAGTAGAGAAGGCTAAGGCTGCGATACCGATTATTATCCAAGCACAGAAAATGAGCCATTTACAACAACAGCAATTGAAGGATGATATTGCCTGGCAATTATTCGGAGAGGTGACGCTACAACAAGCTAAGTGGCGTGATACTGTTATTCAACACTCATCTTCAATTTCTTTACGTGAACGAAGGGTGCGTTTAGCACTGGCAAGCAATGATATGGTTTCGCTTGCGCAATGGTTAAAGCGATTACCTAAAGAAAGCCGAAATAAGGAAGAGTGGCAATATTGGCAGGCTATTACCCTAATCGCTCAAGGTAAGCCTAAACATGGTAAAAAGATATTATTCAACTTGGTGAAAAAGCGCGGATTTTATCCTATGGTTGCGGCACAAAAATTGAACATTCCGTATCCTATTAATATTGCGGTTGCCGCTAAACCTGAAAATGATATCGATTTATTGCCTAAAGTACAGCGAATTGGTGAATTGTTGTTTTGGAAAAAGGAAAATTTAGCCCGTACTGAATGGATTAATCTGCTTATCAGACAGAAAAAAATCCGCCAACAGCAACTAGCACGCTATGCATTTGAACATCGGTGGGCTGATTTGAGTGTACAGGCGACAATTATTGCCAAACTATGGGATCATTTAACAGAGCGTTTTCCTATTGCCTGGGAACACGAATTTGAACGGCACACAAAAGATAAAAAAATTGATAAAAGTTTTGCCATGGCGATTGCCAGACAAGAAAGTGGTTGGAATCCACAAGTGCGTTCTGCTGCGGGTGCGATTGGTTTGATGCAATTAATGCCACAGACAGCACAACAAGTCGCAAAATCGAATGGCATTGCAGATTATACCGATAGTAGTAAGTTAATTGATTCAGAAAAAAATATTGAGCTTGGTACCGCATATTTGGAGACAGTTTTTCAGCAATTTGGATTTAATCGGGTATTAGCTTGTGCTGCTTATAATGCTGGACCTGCCAGAGTGGCGCGTTGGTTAGCAATCAGTAACGGAAAATTAGATGTTATCTCTTTTATTGAAAGTATCCCATTTTCTGAAATGCGACGTTATGTTAAAAATGTACTTGTCTACAATCTTTTTTATCAATATTTTCTCGGTAAATCAGTTAAAATATTAACAAAAAGCGAATGGATGATGAACTATTAGTGCTCTTTGTGTTCATCACCGAGCTGTTTATGTTATGCTATTGTACTAGTTAAATAGTATGGCGGTATATATTATGGAAAACTATCTTATTGATCCAGCCCTTCAACCTGAAGAAAATAGTGATTGGCAACGCTTTGTCGAATTATTGCGTAGTGCTTTCCAACAAGAGTTACAGCAACCCATTTTACAATTATTTTTAACCCCAGATGAACGTGTGGCATTGGGGACTAGAGTTCGGATTATTCAGGCATTAATGGACGGTGAAATGAGTCAGCGAGAGCTTAAAAGTGAGTTAGGTGTCGGAATTGCCACCATCACACGGGGTTCTAATAGTCTGAAGAGTGCGACTAAAGAGGTGAAAGTTTGGTTGGAACAGCAGTTACTCAAGCCATAAACATCTTTTATTAAATTGTAAAATGTACACCTTTAGTCACTCTTTATACGATTTGGTTACGCTGACATGAGCTAGCTGTCATGTAGCACATTAAGTTCTTTATAAATTTCATGTTGGATAGGTGCTAATGCTAAAATAAGCGCTTGTTGGTAGACACTGGTACGGCTGAGTAAACCATTAGTAAAAAAACCAATTGCCCCTTCGTTGTGTTTAATATTAGCCATACCAGTGATATTCGCCATCACATCGCCTAACTCGCGGCCTTGTTGAATACTAAACAAAATTTGCTCCGGTAACATAATACTGGCAGAACGCGATTCACCGCGAATTTGTTTATGTTCAATGGTTATCCAGGCAAAAGTCATTTCATCTTCAATCCCAGCTTCAATACCTACCCAAAAATCGGCTTCAGGCCGAACTTGACGTGAAGCCATAACACGCTGGCGTGCACCTGTGCGGGTTTCCGTATTACCAATTGGTTGTTGGGCTACATTACTACTAACATTGATACTTTCTATTTGATAATTGCCAGCACCAAAAACAGCTTCAAATGCTAAATGAATAGCGTTTTTTTTGGCCGGATTTGCGGTTGCTGCGATTACTTTATACATTAATTAGTATCCTTTAAAATATTATTTTGTGAAGTATAACGGAAAATTATTATGTTACAGGTCTATCTTGTTCGCCACGGAGAAACTGAATGGAACGTGGCTCACTGTATTCAGGGACAATCTGACAGCCCACTCACTGAAGTTGGCATTAGACAAGCTAAATTGATTGCTGAAAGAGTGAAATCAATTGGCATCACTCACATTATATCCAGCGACTTAGGGCGCACGCAGAAAACGGCAGAAATTATCGCTCAAGCGTGCCATTGTAACATTATTCTTGAGCCACGGTTAAGAGAATTGAACATGGGGAGGCCCATTCCCAGTCGAAACGCAACAACCCATAAAACGTTATGCAGCCATTAGATGAGCTAAAAATACTTCATTTGGAGAAAAATAGCTCAACGATTTTCGTCCCCGAGTATTAAGTATGTGCTCAAGTTCTGCAATCTCGTTGTCCGTGACTGAGTTGAAGTCCGTTCCTTTTGGGTAAAAACGGCGGATAAGTCCGTTACTGTGTTCATTTAAACCACGCTCCCATGAGTGATAAGGCCTGGCAAAGAAGACATTAGCACCGGTGATCTCAGTTATCTGTTTATGCA
>NZ_NHNG01000791.1:0-12043 GCF_002287155.1 Arsenophonus sp. ENCA | reverse complement strand
CACTGCTTACTTGCAAGAATATTTTATAGATATCTTTAATGCATGGATAACCGGACAAAATATGAACATCCTGATTTTTTCTTGTTTTTAAATTTATACTTCTTTTTTAGAGACTGCGAAACTCGTGACCGCGAAAGATTTCTTGCAAAAGATGGCCTCGGATATCAATAGCACCAATTTAACCTCGTGTCAGGCTGCGCAGGGCATTATTGGCGGACTTTTTCCAAAAACCCAGGTATCACAACAAAAAGTGTGCCAGGATATTGCCGGGGAATCCAACCTGTTTGCTGACTGGGCGGCGTCGCGCCAAGGCTGTACGGTGGGCGGAAAAATGAATGAAGTACAGGATAAAGCCAATGAACGGCAAAAAGAGCAGGTGTTAAAAAACATCAATATCATGTGGCACGCCTTATCAAAAAGTCGGCTGTTTGACGATAACCAGGAACTCAAGGAATTTGTCATGACCTTAACGGGGTCACTGGTGTTTAAAGCCAATGGCGAAATTCAACCGTTAACCCCAAAAACCACTGACCAGGACATGATAAAAACTATGATGGAGGGCGGCACGGCGAAAGTCTATCACTGCAACGACAGCGATAAATGCTTGAATGTGGTCAGTGATGCCAATGTTACCATCAGCCGAAATAAAGCATTAAAAGCACAAATCACCCAATTATTAAGCAGTATTCAACATAAAGCCGATAGCGATACGCCGCTCACTGAAAAAGAAAAAGGATTTATCACCAGTACCACGATTCCCATCTTCCGTTACCTGGTTGACCCACAAATGTTAGGCGTGTCTAACAGTGTGCTCTACCAGCTCGCCGATTATATTGGCTACGACATCTTATTGCAGTACATGCAGGAACTGATTCAACAGGCCAGAGGGATGCTGTCTATCGGCAACTATCCGCAACCCGTGATTGATACCTTGCTGGAAAACCTGAATCAGGCCACCGCCATGATTAGCCAGTTTCAGTCACGGGTACAGGTGCAGCAAGACGCACTGCTGGTCGTTGACCGTCAAATGAGCTACATGCGCCAGCAGGTATCATCCAAAATGTTAACCCGCTATCAAAATAATTATCACTTTCACGGAGGCATTTAATGACCGAAATTTACACGATGGGCGGCGGCGATTGGTTGCGCGAGATGTTAAATGCCGTGGCGACCTTTATGCAAAGTGACACCTTCATCTATATTAAAGGGGTCATGCTGCTGGTCTCCGTGCTCTGTGTCGCTTACCATTGGCTTATTCACCATAATGTCATGAGCATGCTCGGTTGGGTTTTTGCCATTGCCTTTGTCTCCTTGTTTGCTGCCATTAAACATCCGGTACAGATTATCGATAACAGTGATTTAAAAACCGTCTATACTGTGCCCAATGTCCCCGTTGGCCTGATTATTCCGGCGGGGATTGTGAGTTCCATCGGGCATAGCCTGGTAACCGGGTATGAAGCGATTTTCGCCCAACCGGATGATGCCACCTATACTAAAACAGGCATGCTTTTCGGCGCGAATCTGATTGCCAAAAGCACCGATTTTCTGTCACAAAACCCCGAAGTCACCGATTTATTTTCGGATTACATTCAAAACTGCGTCATTGGTGATATTCTGTTAAATCATAAGTATTCACTGGAACAACTGATGAATACCCGTGACCCGTATTCGTTGATTTTCTCAAGACCGAGTCCACTGCGAGGGGTGATTAACCGTGAGGGGGTATTTGAAACCTGTCAGGAAGCCGCCGTGGTGCTGAAAAACAAATTAGGACTCGATACCAAAACAGGGGGCGAAACCTGGCATTATTACGCCCGCCAACTCTTTGGCGGTCGACCGAACCCCGATGCGCTATTTGGGGTTTTACTCGGCAACAGTTATCAGACTTTTTACCAAAGTGGACAAAGTGCCAGTGAAATTCTTAAACAAAATGTCACCATGAACGCCATTCACAACGGGATTTTGACCTACAGCGCGCGTAATGGCGATGTGGCAGGAATGATGAACATTTCGTCCATGATGGCACTGGAAAAACAACGCCTGGCACAAGCCAGCGCCGCGTTAATCTCGCCGCATTTTCTACCCACCTTACACATTATTCTGATGGGGATTATGATGGGGATTTTCCCGATTATGTTGCTGTGTGCCCTGATTAATTTGCTCACTATCCAGATTGTGAAAAACTACCTGTTATCCTTCCTCTGGTTGCAATGCTGGCCTGTGTTGTTTGCCATTCTTAACAGTGCCATGACGTTTTTTGCCAAAAAGAATGGAGTGCCTGTTGTACTGTCAAACCTGTCGATTATTAAATCCAATCAATCCGATATTGCCACCGCCGCAGGCTGGCTATCGCTATTAATTCCCTTTATCTCCTGGGGAATGGTCAAAGGAATGGGGCAGGTATTCTCCAGTGTCAGCAGTTCACTGGGTTCAAGTATGTTAGGCTCAACCACCCAGGCCGCCAGTGTTGCCGTCGATGGGAATTACGCCTATAACAATCTGCAAACCGATAATGTACAGGGTTACGGCTGGAGTACCAATAGCACCTTTGCCAGTGGACAAATGAGCCACCAGACCGCATCAGGCGGTTCAGCGACCCAGACGATGGAGGGCAATATGGTGTATAACACTACAGGGGCGATGTCCGTCTTACCGACTAATATTGCCATTCAACGCTCGATTGCCAGCGCTCAACAGGAAATGGCACGCAACAGCGAAGCGCAGGCACAAAGTGCGCTACAGGGTTACAACAGCAGTATCAGTTCAGCCGCCAGCCAACTCTCGCAATTTACCCGTCAGGCAGGGCAAAGTGATTCGCTGGTCAAAGGCGCAGACAGTAGCCTGACCAGTAACCAATCCCGCGCTGCCCATCAAATGGCCTCAGCGGTGGAAAGTTACGCCAAAGCCAACAATATTAGCCAATCACAGGCAACGCAGGAGTTGATGGAAAGATCGGGGCGGACATCTTTAAACTCTGGGTTATCAGGCCATGTCAAATGGGATAGCGGAGATATGTTAGCGACGAAACTAGGAAAATGGGCAACAGGAGCAAGTGTTGGCACAGAAATTCATGGAGGCGTTGAAGGTTCTTTGAGTGACACTGACTCTCATTCAGCTAGCAAGCATTATACTGGAACCCAAGATAACCGTCACGATACCTCAGCACAAGCGGTATCCGACTTTAAACAGGGACTGGATGTGCTCACCAGCTACCGTACCAGTGATTCAGCCAGCCATACGGACAATCAATCGGATTCACAGGTGAATCAATTAGCCGCAACCCTCAATGAGGCGCAAAGCCAATACCATCAATACACCGACAGCAACACCCGCAGTCATGAGTTTGCAGAAATGGCTTCCCGCACCGAAAGTTTGAGCGGTCAAATGAGCGAAAACTTAACCCAACAGTTTGCCAATTATGTTTCACAGCATGCGCCGCAGCAAGCTGAACAAATCCTGACCGACACGAATTCACCGGAAATGGCGGCTGAACGTGAAGCGTTAGCCAGAGAGTTTGTTCAACAGCAAGTGACGCCAAAAATTGATAATGCGTATCATGAGAATCAGTATGCATTACAAACAAAACAGTCAACTCATCCGTCAGAGAATCAAGCGGAAAAGATAAAAGCAACATTTGCTGACCAGGCAAAAAACATTCCACAACAAGCGAGTATAAGCAATAACGTGAGAAACAAAGTTAGGGGTTCGTTAGAAGATAATAGCGAAAAAGTAAATCAGATGCTGGAAAAGATAGAAAATCAGCAAACAGAAATAAACCAACAAAAAAATACGCTCCAGACCGACTTTACCAAAGAAAAAATTACCCAACAAAAAGACTATACTCAAGAAAAAGTCGATCAACAATTTTTTAGGGCGGATGATAAAGATAGTAAAAATTTAAAAGCAATCCATAAACAAGATAAGAAAATGCTTTTTGAACAGAAGGACAAGAAAAAATGATTACTCACAAGATACTTTCAGAAGAAGCAAAAGAATTAAAGAAAATTTTAAAAAACGGTGAAATGATAATTCCAACATTTTGGGAATGTTGTCGACCAGCATTAATTTACTGGGTTGTTATGATGGCTTGGGTATTTTTTGTTTTTAATTTTAAGCTGAGTGATGAGCTTTTTTTGGCTTTAATGTTTACTAGTTTTTTATGCTTTCTATTATTTCTTGGAATCACAGGTACAAGAGGTAATTATCTAGCCATTCCATTGAATTTTCGGCGTAAATCAATATGCCTAAAAGGATTAAAAAAGAAATTGAAGTTATACATGATCTTTTATTTTTCGATACTTATGGCATTTGGGCTTTTTTTAAAACTATGTGTAGTTAAACTTCTCGCTTTGTTTTTTGTAGTACCCCACTTATTTTTAATAATATTTATAATAGCCATCTTTAGCATCGATATAAGCCGTTATCAATTCTCTGCTTTCGTAGCCATTATTGAACAATTCAAAGATCAACATAAAAAAGAGAGCGCATAATGAGTTTTAACGCTAAAGATATGACGCAGGGCGGACAAATCGCCTTTATGCGACTGCGTATGTTTGGGCAAATCAGTAACATTATTTTTTACTGTTTATTTGTCTCTTTCTGGATAATTGCCGCACTCTCAATGACCGTCCAACTCACCTGGCAAACCTTTGTTAATGGCATGGTTTATTGGTGGTGTAAAACGCTAGTCCCGATGTATTCACTGTTTCGCTCAGAGCCTGTTTACCATCTCGATTATTATGGACAAAAACTGCATTATACCCCCTCCCAAATTTTGATGGATAGATACACCGTCTATTGCGGTGAAAAAGTGTTAAATACCTTTATCATTTCAGGCATTATCGCCATCATTGTTTGTGTTGTTGGCCTCTTTGTTGCCTGGTGGGTATTAGGCCATCACGGTAAAAAGCAAAGTGAAGATGAACAGACAGGCGGTCGTGCATTAAGTGATAATCCAAGTGCCGTCGCTCGTCAGCTAAAAAGAGCGGGGGAAGCCTCTGATATTAAAATTGGCAAGCTACCGATTATTAAGGGCAGTGAAATTCAAAATTTTGGCTTGGTCGGAACGGTAGGGGTCGGTAAATCCACCTATATTCGCCGTCTATTAGATATTATTCGCAAACGTGGGGATATGGTAATTCTCTACGACCGCTCTTGTGATTACGTTAAAGACTATTTCAATCCGCAAAAAGATAAAATCCTCAATCCCCTGGATGCACGTTGTGCCGCCTGGGATTTATGGTCAGAATGTTTAACCACGCCAGATTTTGATAATATCGCCCACACCTTAATCCCAATGGGTCATAGTGAAGACCCGTTTTGGCAAGGCTCCGCCCGCACTATCTTTGCCGAAGCCGCCTACCGGATGCGAAAAGACGATGACCGCAGCTATGCCAAACTGTTGCATACGTTGCTATCCATTGAACTATCGCATTTACGCGAATATCTCCGCGACTCCCCCTCCGCTAATCTGGTCGAAGAAAAAATCGAGAAAACCGCTATATCCATTCGCAGTGTGCTGACTAATTACGTCAAAGCCATGCGCTATATGCAAGGCATTGAAAAAAATGGCGACACCTTTACCATTCGAGACTGGATGCGCAGCGTTCAGGAAAAAGGCAATAACAGTTGGCTATTTATCACCAGCGATGCGGCGAATCATGCCTCACTAAAACCCGTTATTTCCATGTGGCTATCCATTGCCATCAGAAGTTTACTGGCAATGGGCGAAAATCGGGAGCGGCGTGTTTGGATTATTGCCGATGAATTACCCACCTTGCATAAGCTCCCTGATTTAGTCGATATTTTACCGGAAGCGCGGAAATTTGGCGGCTGTTTTGTATTGGGTTTTCAATCTTATGCGCAACTTCAGGACATTTACGGCAATAAAGGCGCTTTAACGCTATTTGATGTACTTAATACCCGTTTCTTTTTCCGTGCTACCACCAAAGAGATGGCAGAGTTTGCCGCTGGAGAAATTGGCGAACGCGAAATTCAAAAAGCCAGCGAACAATACTCATATGGCGCTGACCCTGTCAGGGATGGCGTGTCAGTGGGGAAAGATATGCAGCGAGTGCAATTGGTCAGCTATTCCGATATTCAATCTTTACCTGACTTAACGTGCTTTATTACGTTACCTGGCCCATATCCAGTGGTGAAAATGACCTTAAAATACCACCCTTACCCCAAAGTCGCCCCCAATTTTATTGCACGTAACGTCAATCTGGAAATGGATAAACGCTTAGCGACCGTCATCGCGGCACGGGAAAATGAACGCGTTAATCTGGATAAACTTTTTACCCCAGCAACAAATCGAAATAATCAAGAAGAGACCCAAACGGCAGCAACAGAGACCGCAGGGATGGCGCAACAAAAAGAACAAACGCCAGCAATAAAGATTCAACATCCTGAATCATCGGAAACCATCGACCCACAGGATAAAAAAACCGCAAAATCGCGGAGAAATGGAAAAATAAATAGCCATCAACAACAGCATCGACAGGATGAAATTAACCTTAATAAACCTAAACCGAAAAAAGACCGAAGGCTTGAACTCTAATGATATCATTCAATCGGATTAAATCTGCCCAAAGTGCCGGAGATTACTATACTCAGAAAGATAACTATTATGTGTTAGAGAGCATGGAAGAACGTTACTTTGGCAAAGGGGCAGAAATACTGGGGTTAACAGGAGAGTTCGATAAAAATACCTTTCGTGAATTACTGGAAGGTAAACTGCCAGACGGAACCGAGTTAACCTTTCATAAAGACGGGAAAAATCAACATCGTCCAGGGTACGACCTAACGTTTTCCGCCCCCAAAAGTATTTCCATTATGGCACTAGTCGCAGACGATAAACGGTTACTGGAAGCGCATAATAAAGCCGTTGAGGTGGCACTCTCACAAGCCGAAAAATTTACTTCTGTCAGAACCATGAGCGAAGGACAAAAACAAACGGTACTCACTGATAACCTGATTGCCGTACTGTTTAATCATGATACCTCTCGGGATGTTGACCCACAACTACATACCCACAGTGTTGTTATCAATGCCACCCAACATAACGAGAAATGGCAAGCATTAGCCAGTGACACAGTGGGTAAAACGGGATTTTCTGAAATGGTATTAGCCAATAAAATTGCATTGGGGCAAATTTACCGTCATGCACTGCGCGAACAAACGGAAGGTTTAGGCTATGAAACGGAGATAGTCGGGAAACATGGCCTCTGGGAATTAAAAAATGTGCCCACCGAGGTTTTTTCTAAGCGGACGCAAGCCATTGATAACGCCGTAGGTAAAGACGCTTCACCCAAAGCACGGGATATTGCCACCCTGGACACCCGTCAGAAAAAGACCCAACATGACCCCCAACAATTACGGCAACAATGGCAAGCCGAACTGAGTGCAACGGGATTTGACGCTGAAAAATATCAGGCTCAGGCTGAAATAAACCGTTTACAATCACAAAACCCAACAACATCACCGACCATTGAACCTGAGCAGATTGAAACCGCCATTAGTCAGGCGATTTCGCAACTCAGCGACCGCCAAACCGAATTTACTTACTCACAACTCCTGGCGAAAGCCATCAACCAGTTACCCGCCCAACCGGGTGTAATTGAACAGGCAAGAGCCGGAATTGACCAGGCCATTGAGAAAGAACGCCTTATTCCTCTGGATAAAGAAAAAGGCCTTTTCACCTCAGATATTCAATTGCTGGATGAATTAAGCCTCAAACAACTGATAAAACAACACCAGAAAATAAGTCATGGTGTTATTCCTCACGCAACGCCGATTAATCCAAATATCAGTCCTGCCGCCAGGCAATGGTTATGCGCAAATCCCACTATTGCGGTCATGTCAGGAATCGGCGGAGCAAGTGTCAGACGTGACAGGGTAGCGGAACTCGTCACCCTCACGAAGCAAACGGGACGGGAGGGGGTTGTTTTAGCCCCTGACCTGAAAAGCCGTCAATATCTGACGGAAACCTTACCCGAATCACAGATATTAAATCGCCAGGCGATAAACCAGGAAACCGTATTTTCCCCCAATAGCACCCTGATTGTTCAGGATGCGGAAAAATTGACGTTAAAAGAAATGGTGAATCTCACCGATAAAGCAATTCGAGAAAATCTACAACTCGTATTAATGGATAACCAACAACGTAAAGGCACAGGCTACGCCTTATCCATTTTACGGCAAGAAACGGCAGTTTTTCGTTATTCGGGTATCAAGCCCGTACAAACGGCGATAGTGAGTGAACCGGATAAAACCGCCAGACTCAAGAAATTGGCAAAAGATTACACCCGTACCTTGGCACAAGGCATTGACAGCGTGGCGCAAATAACAGGCAATCGCGAACAAAAACACCTAACGGGATATATTCGTGAAGCACTAAAAACGCAAGAGTTGCTCGGTAAAAATGAAGTGACCATCACCACCTTAAAACCGCAATGGCTAACGGCAAAAAGCCGGACTTCGCGTGACAGCTACCGTGAAGGATGGGTCATGGAATGCTGGGATAGTGAGAAAAAAAGTAAAGAGCGTTTTATCATTGATAGAGTCACCGCCGTGTCAAATACCTTAACCCTGATAAACCAGCATGGCGAACAACGCCTCGAAAAAATCTCGCAACTTAACAGTAACTGGTCATTATATCAGCCAGTAAAAATAGCGATAAGTGAGGGTGAAAGGTTACGTCTCCTGGCTCGTGAGGGAAAAGGTAAATTAAAAACAGGTGACCGCCTGCACGCAACACAGCTTAAAAATGGCGAGATAACCCTCACGCACGATAACACAAAAAAAGCATTAACCATAAAAGCCAATCATGATGTTTTTTCGGCGCTCAAAATCGAGCAGGATTATGTCCAGCCGTTAGGTGGCAGCATCAGTGACAAGTCAAGGGTCTTTGCGGCGGTCACGCAACGGGATTTAAATCAGGATACCTTAAACCAGTTAGCCCGCAGTGGTGAGAAACTGGTTCTCTATTCGGCGCTGGATGCGCAAAAAACGGCGCAGAAACTGGCAAAAAATCCTCACTACCAAACCACGATAGAACAGGTTAATGCGCTTTCCGGAGAGCAGAATCTCGATAAGGCGATAGCGAAACAAAAAAATCAACTTTTCACCCCCACTCAGCAGGCGATTAGCCTTGCCATTCCACAACTGGAGCAAAAAAATATCACCTTTACTCAGGCACAACTCCTCGCCACAGCACTGAATGCGGGCGATAAAACCCTCTCGCAACAGGCCATCGAGCAGGAAATTGACGCGCAGATTAAAAATCAGCATTTAATGAAATTGCCGATTGTTGAAGGTTTTGGCACGAATTTACTTATCAATAAAGCCAGCTTTGAAACGGAAAAACAGATTATTCAGCACATTGCGGAAGGAAAATCCGCACTCTCCCCGTTAATGTCTACCGTGCCCGACAGTGCCCTCAACGGACTGACCCCAGGGCAGAAAGAGGCGACAAAACTAATACTCGAAACCCCTGACCGCTTTATTGCCATCCAGGGCTATGCAGGTGTAGGGAAAACCACTCAATTTAAAGCGGTGTTAAGTGCAATTAGCACCTTACCCAAAGATAAACAACCGCAGATTATTGGTCTCGCGCCGACCCACCGGGCAATCAGTGAAATGCAAACCGCAGGCGTTGACGCGAAAACCCTGGCGGCTTTTTTGTATGAAGAAAGCCAAAAAATTGCCCAGGGCGAGCAACCCAATCACCCTAATACCCTGTTTGTGATTGATGAAGCGGCGATGATTGGTAACACCGATATGGCAAAAGCCTATCATTTCATTGCAGCGGGGAACGGACGGGCGGTGATGAGTGGCGATAGCGCCCAACTGCAACCTATCAGCCCAGGCCAACCCTTCCGGTTACAACAACAGCGCAGCGCCATTGATAATGTGGTGATGAAAGAGATTGTCCGGCAAACACCACAATTAAAACCCGCAATAGTCCAGATGATTGCAGGTAACATCAAAGAGGCTATCCATACCGTTAATCAGCTTTCACCGGACATCGTCCCCAGAAAAGAAAACGCCTGGATACCGGATAATTCCATCGTCGAAATGAAAGAAAATAAAGAAGCATCGATGATGAAAGACAATACGGATAACTTACATCAAGCGATTGGCGCGGATTTTCTCGGACGCACAAAAGAAGCGCAGGAAAAGACACTGATTATTACCCCGTTAAATGCTGACCGACACGCAATCAATGCCCTAATTCATGAGGAAAAGCAGAAAAACGGCGAATTACAGGGTAATGAAGTCACGCTACCCATTTTGGTCAACACCAATGTTCCCGATGGACAACTGCGTAATATCAATACCTGGGCAACGCACCAAAAAGCACTGGCATTAAAAAATAACCAGTATTGGCAAATCACCGCCATCGACGCAAAAAACGACACGGTGACCTTAAGAAATGAACAGGGACAAGAAACCCTGTTATCACCCCGCCAGGCGGTCAAAGAAGGTATTACTTTGTATCAACCTGAAACCCTTACCGTGAGCCAGGGCGATAAAATCCGTTTTACCAAAAGTGATAACGAGCAGGGATTTTTAGCGAACAGCGTCTGGCAAATCCAGGCGGTTGATGAAAAAATCATAACCTTAACCAATGGCAAGCAAACTCGCACCCTAACCCCAACAACCGATAAACAGCACGCCCATATCGATTTAGCCTACGCGATCACCACTCACGCCTCGCAAGGTGCCAGTGAGCAATTTGCCATTACCTTGGCAAAAACGCAGGGAAAAAACAAAGCCGCCAACAATACAGCCACTGCGTATGTGGCACTCTCAAGAGCCAAAGCCCATGTTCAGGTCTACACCGATAATATTGATGACTGGACAGCGTTATTAGAAAAACCAAGTCAGAAAGCAACTGCCCATGATATCGTCGAACAAAAAGACATCAACGCCCGCGATAACGCCAAAGCCCTATTCAAACAAGGGCAACCGCTAGAGACCACCGCCCAAGGCAGAGCCGTTTTACGCGCATCCAATCTTTCAGGTGAAAGTATGGGGAAATGGCTTAGAATCGGCAAAAAATACCCACAAAACTACTTAGGTTTTCCTGTTTTTGACCAAAACGGCAAAAAGGCTGGCGTGTGGATGACAAGACTAAATAACAGTAATACCCAAAAACCAATCGGAAACCACACAACCGAAAAAAGAATAGGCAGCCAGGAAGCCCGATTTTTGGCTTTTCAGCGTAGCCAAAACGGGAAAACAGCTCTGGTAAACACCCTCACGGAAGCCGTCGAGATTGCCGCCAATCATCCACAGCACGGCATAATAGTAAGACTGGAAGGCAATGATATGCCTCACAACCCCAAAGCCATCACAGGCGGGCAGCAATGGGTCAATCAGCCGAAAGACGAGTTTACGCAAACCAAACACGAACTGGAGGAAAACGCCATAAAGATAGCCAAATCGTTTGGCAAAGAAAACGATAAATTCAATCCGCTTTCATCGGTTAAGGCAAAAGAATATATTGATAGCCTGAAAGAAACACAAACCGCAACATTAACCCCTGAGCAACGAAAAGCCCTGGAAGATTATCAGCAAAAACAAAATATCGATGAGATAGTCAAAAAAGTGGTCAATGAAAATCGATTAACCAAACAACTTCAACAAATAGAACGGGAGATGGTACGTAATCTTGCTAAAGAAAAAACGATTGGGGATTAGTTGCATATTACCATGCATGGTAATATGCATTAGCAAAAGAATAAAATTAAAACCCTCTTCATTCTATTTTCTTTCTCTATGATAGTTTTCTACACTTTTTGGCTTCCTTTTGTTTTTTTGTTTTCAGAAGTAGAGGGATACGCCGACAATAAAAAAGAATTTAGGCACTGACTTCAATAAAAAAATATTAACCAATGTCAATTCTCTGATTTAACTAAACTTGCGAAATTCTCCTTCCTGAATGTTAATTGCGAGTAAAACGAGCTTTTAGCATTAGGTGGGAGATGGATAGCAAACAGCTCGAAGAGCTGTCATTTCTCTGGCCTTTCTTGTTTTT
>NZ_NHNG01000619.1:0-3459 GCF_002287155.1 Arsenophonus sp. ENCA | reverse complement strand
TACAGGTTTCGATCTTGACCAGCGGGTCACCCAACTTGTCGATCGTCTGTTGGTGATACTGGTTTGCAAAGAGGTCATTCTTAATGGCGCTGCGTTTCTTCATGGTGGTTAGCTCAGTAGACCAGCTTCCGATAACTTTATCAGCAAAATCAAACTCGGCTTAGGTTTTTCGAGGTGCCCTTTATAAGAATGTTTAAATTATAATATCTATTAATATATTTCTATCAAAATTTTTACAAAAAGAATGGACTAGGTTGGAAGATCTTTTCTACTTCAGGAACATGCTTTTTATCAGTAATGAACATAATGATGTGATCATCTTGTTCAATAATATGATAGCTATTTGCAATGATGACTTCATCATCACGAACAATAGCACCGATAATTGTGCCTGGAGGAAGCTTTATTTCTGAAATTTTTCTACCAACAACTTTAGATGTGTTTTCATCACCGTGAGCAATAGCTTCTATCGCTTCAGCAACGCCTTTACGCAAGGATGAAACTTTGATTATATCTGCTTTACGAACATGTCCTAATAAAGCGGAAATTGTTGCTTGTTGAGGTGATATAGCGATATCAATGACTCCTCCTTGTACAAGATCAACATAAGCAGAACGTTGGATAAGAACCATCACTTTCTTTGCGCCCATTTTTTTGGCAAGCATAGCTGACATAATATTGGCTTCATCATCATTAGTCAGTGCTATAAAAACATCTGTTTGCTCAATATGTTCTTCCGCTAAAAGCTCTTGATCTGAAGCATCACCATAAAACACGATTGTATCATGTAATAGTTCTGCTAATTCGGTTGCTCTTTCTTGATCACGTTCTATTAATTTAACGCTGTAACCTTTTTCTAGTTGTTTTGCTAGACCCGCACCAACATTGCCACCACCAACTATCATAATTCGCTTGTAGGGCTTTTCCAGTCGTTGCAGTTCGCTTATTACAGCACGAATATGCTCAGTGGCTACAACAAAGAAGATTTCATCTCCTGCCTCAATAATAGTGGATCCCTGTGGTCGAATAGGTCTATCTCGGCGAAATATAGCAGCAATTCGGGTATCAATATGGGGTAAATGTTCGCGTAAATTTAAGAGGGAATTTCCTACTAATGAACCTCCATAGTAGGCTTTTGCAGCAACAATACTTACTTTGCCACTTGCGAAGTTAACAACCTGAAGTGCACCAGGATATTGGATTAATTTATAAATATAATCAATGACAAGCTGCTCTGGAGAAATAAGATAATCAATCGGTATGTGATCAGGAGTAAAAAGTTTTTCAGTTTCTCTGATATATTCAGATGCGCGTATTCTAGCAACTTTATTTGGCGTATTAAAAAGAGAATAAGCGATTTGGCATGCAATCATATTAGTTTCATCTGAATTTGTCACAGCGACTAACATATCAGCATCTTCAGCACCGGCTTCCCTTAGGATCCTAGGGTATGAGCCATGCCCACTGACAACTCTTAGGTCGAATTTATCTTGTAGCTGGCGCAAACGTTCAGTATTAGTATCAACGATAGTGATATCGTTGTTTTCATCAACTAAATTTTCTGCAAGTGTTCCACCAACTTGTCCTGCACCTAATATGATAATTTTCATTATATTTTTATCTTACTGCCAGATTGAGTATTTATTCAAAATAGTAGTGTTAATTTTTTATCAGAGAAGCATAAAAGAAACCGTCTCCTCCACGTTGAGTGGGTAATATTTGTTGGCCTAGTTCCATATTGTTATTTAAAGATGCTTCAGGATGATGAAAAAGAAATTTCTGTATTTGTTCTTTGTTTTCATCCGGTAAAATTGAGCAAGTTGCATAAACCAGGATGCCATTGGTTTTTAAATAAGGCCAGATAGCTTCTAGAATTTCATATTGTAATTTAACCAACTGCTGGATATCTGTCGGTTTTCTTAACCATTTTATATCCGGATGCCTACGAATCACACCTGTCGCAGAGCAAGGTGCATCTAGCAATATACGATCAAATTTCGCACCTGATGTCCATTCTAGTGGTCTACGTCCATCACCAACAATAACTCTTGCATGTAATTTTAGTCGATTAAGATTTTCTTGGATACGTTTTATTCGTAGTTGATCAATATCAACCGCTAAAACATCAGCTTTTGGAGCAAGTTCTAGTATATAAGTTGTCTTACCACCTGGAGCTGCGCAAAGATCAAGGATATATTCACCATTTTTAGGTGCTAGTAATTCAACGCATCGTTGAGCAGATAAATCTTGAATTGTTACCCAACCTTGGTCAAAGCCTGGTAATTGGTTAACCGCACACGGTTTTTGTAATTTGATAGCGAATTTACTGTCTTTGCTTAAACTGGCCTCTATACCTGCTTGCTGTAATAGCATTAGATAATCATGAGTAGAATGATACAATTGATTTACTCTTAGCCACATTGGTGGTTTTTGGTTATTGGCCTCAAGAATCTCTTCCCACTGTGCAGGGTAAACTTGCTGAATTTTTTCTAATAGCCATTTAGGATGTAAATAATTGCTTTCATTATTATTGGCTTTTGCATTTAATGTTTGTTCTTGCCGTTGAAATTGTCTTAATACACCATTAATTAAGGCTTTTAGTTGAGGGTGTTTCAGTGTGATAGCACCATCAACAGTTTCTGCTAGTGCAGCGTGTGGGGGAATACGAGTAAAATGAAGTTGGTAAATTCCTACCATAATAAGATAATGAATAATGCGTTTTTTTCCCTTTAATGGTTTAGTTATTAATTGTTGAATAAACCATTCCAATAAGGGTAACACTCTAAGTACACCAAAACTGAGTTCTTGTAAAAGAGCTTTATCTTTATCTGATATATTTTTTTGCCATTCGGGAAGTACAGTGCTTAATGATTGTTTTTGATCAATAACCTGGGCAATGACTTGGGCACAAATGCTTCTAAGGTTATATTTTTTATTCATCACGAGTTTCGCAGTCTCTAAAAAAGAAGTATAAATTTAAAAACAAGAAAAAATCAGGATGTTCATATTTTGTCCGGTTATCCATGCATTAAAGATATCTATAAAATATTCTTGCAAGTAAGCAGTGTAAGATACTCTAGTTTGGCGTTATCAGAAGTCAGCCCATCGCCTTTATCTCATGACACGGTTAGCCGATGGTTAAAAAGTAGATGTTTCCGCCCTAAAGACCTATGGCGATTAGTTGAACCTTCTATAGACAAAAAAAGCCCTTGTGTACTAATTGCCGATGATACATTGATTGCCAAAACACGTAGTAGAAAAATAGAGATGGTTCATTATCAATATTCAGGTAATAAGCATGATGTTATTGCTGGGCACCTCGAAAAACCTAAGCCGAGTTTGATTTTGCTGATAAAGTTATCGGAAGCTGGTCTACTGAGCTAACCACCATGAAGAAACGCAGCGCCATTAAGAATGACCTCTTTGCAAACCAGTATCACCAACAGACGATCGACAAGT
>NZ_NHNG01000529.1:0-719 GCF_002287155.1 Arsenophonus sp. ENCA | reverse complement strand
GGCGCTCAGTTGTGCCTGATGCGCTGTGTTGTGTTGCGCTATGCCACGCTGATGGCCTTGCTGGTAGCTGTAAAAATGAGTGGCCGCCAACAACAGCAGGCCCAGCGCCAGGGAAACCCGTCCGGTTAACAGATTAAGCCACACAGGATGCGCCTCCCCAGGTCAGATAACGCGGGGCCAGGACGGTTAAAATACGTCGTGAATAGTGGCGGTTCTCGTGCCAGGCGACCTGACCGCGCCCGGCATTGACCCGCTCAATGTTGCCAAACCAGCGCTCGCTATCCAGCCCCTGCTGTTGCGCCAGACGGCGGTCACGCTGCACCCAGCCCAGGCCACCGTTATAAGCCGACAGGGTCATCGCCATCTGCTCACACCGATTGACCGCTGACACCCGTTGCCACAGCCAGTGGTCGAAAGTCACCACTGCACGCAGGCTCCAACTGGGATTGAGCGGTGCCTTGTCGGCCAGGGCGGGTATCAAATCGCCAATCCAGGCGGTAGTCGCGGGCATAAACTGCCCCAGCCCCTGTGCGCCGATGGGGTTCGTGATGCCGGGCTGCCAGCTGCTTTCATGCTCAATCTGGGCGGCAACATCAAACTAGTTGCTGAATAGAGACTTGCATTTTTTGTCACGCTATTGAGAATAAAAAGAGGTTTAACTTAGAGCATAAAGGTTTGAAATGATCAACAAAGAGCGGCCGTTACGAGATAATCGTTTA
>NZ_NHNG01000061.1:0-3472 GCF_002287155.1 Arsenophonus sp. ENCA | reverse complement strand
GTGGTAGCGAAATTAATATAACAAATGCTTTTGTTACTCTTATGGGCTGGTATCGCACTCATTAAGATTTGTTAATCTTGCTTAGGTGCTTCCGGCCACGCAATATCCGGCGCGTTGCTGATATCGAGACGATTTAGCAGCACCCGGTATTTTTTCCAGGCCAGCAGTGATGCTTTTTCGGCGTCTGTTGCCATGTCAAGGTCTACCGCATCCTGCAACGGTGCTATAATTTTTGCTGCCTGCTCAAGCAGATAGTCTCGTTTATGGGTCGCTTGCTCCCTGAGTTCATCTGGTGTATAAACACGTGGAACAATCTCACCATCGATAAAACACCATTTTCGATTAGGGGCGGCCTCTTTAGGCCATTCTGATACTTCTGCTATGCTGCATAGATCGGGACAGAAACCGCTGATATCGTAGCCCATCGAGCGTATAATTCCGTCCGCTTCATACTCTACTTTCATCGTATCGGGCTGAAAGCTTTTTTGGCACTCATACCAGTCTTGACCATCTTCCGAGATAAGAAAAATTGCACCAACAGCGTGTTCTAGCCATTTTTTATCAACCGCATCAGGATGGTAGCGTTTGAAATTTTTAATGTTTTTCATCACATAAACCACACATTTATCCATTCACCGTTAACGTTTTTTTGTATGAGACGGCGCTGAATATAATCCACATAGTTATCAACGTTTCCGTTATATACGCCGGTTATTACATAATGAGGTTCATCACGATAACCCGTGCCTCGCCATATCTGAATCTCCTGCATATGGCCCAATCGAATATCCCGGACAAACGTGGTGTTAACATAGTCCCAAGTGGCACGGCCGTTCGCTACATGATCGGCATGTTGCCAGGCATTGCTTTGCGCCTCATTGGCTCGGGCATGAACCCAAGCACACAAAGTTCCGCCCCAGATTGAGCCAGTCACATCCCCAGTTTCATGATAAGTGGCAGTTTTTCCACCCCATGAAATGGTTAAATTTTGACCGAGAGTGACACCGCCGTTGACGGTTCCACCGGTACGTTTATCCAGTGCATTTTTTGCACAATCTACAGTTTCTAACAAACCAAGGTTTTTCACAATGAGGATTTTTGCCAGTTTCCCGCCAAAATAAGCCTAAATCATGGCCTGATGAGGAAAATGCATGACAAAAAACACTGTATTTACCGTTTAAATTTTAGCCAAAATGCAGATTTAGGGCTAAAATCGAGGTTTTGATTAAATTTTAATCTATTTTGGAGTGTTTTATGTACAGTGAAATCGCACTGCTTAACCCCTGTCGGATAACATAAAACATCAGCGATATAGACGATCAATAAACTGTTATCGATCGTCAAAACAGATCAATTACAGTGGCTTAATCACATTCACAATACTTGACGTGTAACATGATATTCCTTGATTAAGTAGGGATATCAGAAGATGTTACAAGAGATACGTTGCTGTGGTTGTCACCGGTTGTTGGCAAAAGCAAACGCGATTTACATCCAGATCAAGTGTCCGCGTTGTAAGGCATTTAATGAAATGAGGATGAGCAATCCCTCAACAAGCGTCTCCGAACGCAAGTCGGAGACCGGAAATGAAGCGCGCACATACTTCACGCATTCTCACACCACCACAGCCCATTTTCGATAATGACCAGATTGTTGGATACGGCTCACACGAATTGCGGGTAGAAACCATCGCCTGCTGGCTGGCCCGCGTCATTGTAACAAGTCGGCATTATAGCCGGCGGTTTGTTAATAATTCCTGGCTACATCTTGGGGTATTCTCCGGTAGGGCTTTGGTTGGCGTGATGCAGTGGGGGTACGCCCTCAATCCTAACAGTGGCGCAAAAGTGGTCTCTGGCACGGGGAATCGTGAGTATATGGAGCTTAACCGCTTATGGCTGCATGATGACCTGCCTAAAAATTCAGAGTCACGAGCGATCAGCTATGCGCTGAAAACTATCAGATTACTTTATCCTCAGGTGCAATGGGTGCAATCCTTTGCAGATGAGCGCTGTGGGCGTTGTGGCGTGGTGTATCAGGCGAGTAATTTTGAATATATCGGCAGCCATTACTCGCGATTCTATGAGCTTGATGGTGAGTGGTATCATGAAATAGCCCGCAACGCGATCACGCGAGGCGGCAAGCGAGGAGAATACCTGAGGGCCAATATAGCGCGTGCAACGGTTCATCGCTTCCAGCAGTTCCGATATATCCGCTTTTTGGACAAACGCGCGAAGAAGCGCCTCAATACAAAATTATTTAAAGTGCAACCTTATCCTAAACCGGAAACTTTAAAACCACGTTCATGATGTTTTAGGGACAATAAAGGCGTTATATCAGTACAGAAATTGGTATCAAATAATTTTCTTTTGTGTGATTTTTGAGCGTATCAAATATTTTGCCTTTCGGTATCAAATGATTTGCCGCGCTATACGTGTCATGAGATAAAGGCGATGGGCTGACTTCTGATAACGCCAAACTAGAGTATCTTACACTGCTTACTTGCAAGAATATTTTATAGATATCTTTAATGCATGGATAACCGGACAAAATATGAACATCCTGATTTTTTCTTGTTTTTAAATTTATACTTCTTTTTTAGAGACTGCGAAACTCGTGAAGATTTAAAAGCGAATTTCCCCTCAATGTTAGTTTCACTATGTGTAACTGAATCACCCTGACTTGTCCCAGATAGATCCAGTTTGTCCCAGGTAGATCCACATTTATCGCACGTTTCCCGTTTAAATATCTCACGTCCTATCAGAAGAAGTAAAAAAATGTGCGGATTTAACGACGCTTACAATAAAAGTAAACCTCATAATTGAGAGTCCAGCGTATGTTGTACATCTCACCATCGTCGATGTAATGCGGTGTCACGTCGGTCTTATAGACTGTAAAAGTAAGTGCGCTAATCAAATTTTGTATTTTCTCTGGGTAGTGAAAAGTACTCATAGCACCTCCTAAGAGGAAAGCGACAAGTAATCCAAAGTAGTAGATGGGTATAACTCGTACAGCGCGATTTATCAGGAATCGTCGTGAAGATATGAAACCCTGCTGATAGTGGTGTGTAAAGCGTGTTGCTTAATAGTGAAATAAGGGTGTTTCGGTGATTGAAGTAAATTTTACGCTGTTCTGAGATGGAAATTCCAAAGACCTGCGCTAAGGAGTAAGAAGGTATCATCAATAAAGGGTCTACGATTCCGTAAAATTTGGGTCATGCAACCGAGGCGCTTGATACCCGCGATGGCGTGTTCAACTGTAATACGGATGCCCGAGATTATTTTATTTTCTTGTTTTTGTTCAGGCGATAAAGGTCTTTTTCGAGTTCCTTTTTTTGGGATTTGTGTATTAGGATGCTGTTTATCTATACCTTGAAAACCGGTATCTGCCCAGATGGTTACCTCAGGAGGAATATGGCGAATTATATCGACTTTATCGAGTAAGCGTTTATCGTGACGGCGCCCATTTTTGCTCA
>NZ_NHNG01000792.1:0-3478 GCF_002287155.1 Arsenophonus sp. ENCA | reverse complement strand
TTGTTAACCATAATAAACAACTGAACAAGTTAGACATCTCAGAAGAAGGAACTCCAATACACTTACGAGGCTACGGTTGGGTGACTGTTTTCAAATTTACAGCCAAAAACGGCCGTATTGATTACATGGTAACAAACAAAGAGAATCCCACCCGTGAATACGTCAAATCTATCATGGATGCCCGTTGGTCTGTTGAAGTTTATCATCGAGAAGTTAAACAAAATTGTGGTATTGAACGCTGTCAGGCTCGCACGAGCCGAGCGCAAAGAAATCATATTTTTCTCGCTATTTCTGCGTGGTTTGAACAACATAAACGTCGTATATCTGAAAAAATAACCCTTTATCAACAAAATTGGGACGTAATCAAAAATGCTATTGCTGAGCACATCCGTGTTTTATTAGCGTACCCAAATTAGTTTTGTGCGAAACTCGTGGATAATTGAATATATCGTCCTAACCTTCCTTATAAATACGTGCTCGTAGCACAAGATACCGTTCGGTTTTGAAGACGATGATGAATATGTCACCAGGGTTTAATCTGAGGTACAAGCTCTAAGCTTAAGGCAGCGTACAAACTCACCGGTAACATCCCAATGATCAGTTGGGGATCATTAACCTTTGACAGTCAATGATCAAGATATAAGGCAGCACAGGGTGAACAGGCCTAAAAATCGCCGCTTGCGTGATGTCGCCTGAAAGCGGGCACTGGCTGGAAAACGAAGCCCTGCCAGCAAACCGTCTAAATCAAAAGGCTGGCTATCGGTGACGTTCCAGTCTGCCGGGGCGAAAATCTGCCAGCCTCCTTCCGGCTCACGGTTAAACTGGAGAAAGTTTTTTTGCGCCTGCGCGATGGCGACCTTGTCGCCGACCACATCGTTAATCAGCACCCCGTCAATGCTGCTGACAAAGCCGTAGCGCGCGTTATCCAGCGCGATAATGGCGTAGCCACTGCCTTTCAGTTGCCGGACGATGAGCAGTGCCAGCGCGTAACCGTCCTTGCAGCCTTTGGGCAACGCCAGCTTTGCCCAATTGACCAGCCCCATCACCCACTGCGGATTTTTCTGGCTGTCCCGATAGCGATAGCTGACTACGCGATCTGCCCCTCGCCGTCGCGCTTCGCTTTTAACGTTTTTACCCGCCCGCAACGTCACGGGGAGCCAGTCTATTCCGGCCAGAAAAACGCGGCGACCTCGCACCATCGGCGTCGCGGTAAATAGCGGTGTTGTCGTCATCATTACTCCTCCTGCGACAGAACCGGGGTAATAAGCACAACCAGCATCCGGTCACCGTCTTCTGCCTGCTGACCACCGCCTAATCCAAAGAACCACGGTTGGCCGACGCCCTGCTTGCTTCCTTTACGGCTGGCCTGCTGAAAGCCGGATAACACCAGTGTCTGGCCGGTTTTCATTTTCACGCGCTGGGTAAAGGTTTTTAGTTGCGTATTGAGCAACTCGACCGAGCTTTCCCCGGAAGTAAACGTACGCCGGGTAGGTGGTTCAGAGAGATTGATAGCGAATTGTAGTAACAGGTGTTGACCGTCCGGCATGATATTCGGCAGAAGATTAATATAAAAGCCGGTGGTAATGGTGGCGGGCTGGATCGAGGTTGCCGTGCCGACATTCGCGGTGGCCTGCGTCGTTACCTGCGCCACATAATCCTCCTGTTCGGCCACCTGCATGGCGACCGGTGAAAGATTGGTGGTGGTATTCGATTGTTGGGTGACGACACTCACTTTAGCTTGCTCGGCAAGGGCTTTGAGAAAGACTTTTGATCCCGCCAGCCGCCCGTCTACGACCGAGAAACCGCCATTCATGATATTGCCCGCCGCGCCGCCAAAGGCTTGACTGAGCGACAAACCTAAACGGCCATTGTTAAAAACGGCGTTCCAGTCCAGCCCTAACTGGTCTTTTTGCCGTTTTTCGACGCTCAACATTTCAATATTGAGCACCACCTGCCGATCTAATGTCTGGTTGCGCTCGTCAACAAAGCGCTCAACCGTATCCAGCACCCGTGGCACATCGGTAACGGTCAGATTACCGGCAGACAGGAACATACGCCCCAGCCCCGGTGTCAGCATCGATTTCACTGCGCCCTGTAAATCCGCATACAAAGATGACTTTATGGTGGTTGAGGTAGATTGTGACGTGGTGGCATCGCCACTCAGCGCATTTCCACTCTGCCCGCCGCTGTTACCGGCTTTGGAAGTGGTGCCGCTGACGACTCTGGATTGGTAATCGGTCTGTGAATCCATAAAATTCAGCGTAAATGACCGGGTTTCCAGCGCGTAGATAACTATCTGTCCCGATTGATAGCGCCAAGACACGCCAAGGCGACTGGCAATGGTGTCAAGCAGCCCGGCCAGTGGACCGTTCCAGTAAAGCCCGTTCAGATTCGCGCCGGTGTTAACCGCAGCAGGCGCAGAGGATGACGCCATCCCGATGGCGGCCAGCGGTACCATGCCATTGACATCCGGCGGCGGGATATCGCCTTTCATTTGCTGGGTCTGGCCGCCAGAGACGCCGCCCAATAGCGTTAATGCATCCGGCGTGACGGACACGGGAATACGGCACACGCGGGTAATACGTTCAGAGACGTCATGCAGGCTCAGTGAGCCTTGCCGGTTAATCGTAATGGTACAAGGGGGTGTGGTTTTTTTTATCGTCGTCCGGTCAATCATCGGCGTGGGATTCACCCACTGCCGGGAGGCTTCGCGTAATACTGACGGCGGCGTAGCCAGCTTTTGCATCTGCTGCCTTGCCTTTGCTTCTGTCGCCTCACTGTTTTTCATGTTTTGATTAATACGCTCAATACTGGTACAGCCAGACAATGCCAGCACCACCAGTAAAGGCGCAGCAGAAAAAATCGCTCGCATGGGATATCCTTTGATAAATGGAATGTGTTATTTATGAGGTGGCAAAATGATTTGAAATGAAATTATTTAACGCTTTACTTCTGTGAAGAAATTATCAAGCGGGCACCTCGAAAAACTCAAGATTTTCAATTAACCCTTGGCTTTCATTCTAAATAATTAGATTTTTTTTGATTATCACGCTACTGATTCTATCGCACATTGCCCTGGCTAGGGCCATTTGACCCATTCTGGGCGTCAGAAAGCCACGATGCACGCGCTCTGGAAGTACGCCAACCGCTTTAGGTTGTAACATGCTGCCATCATCGTCATGGCAAAATTAGCGCGCACCTGTCCAATGGTGCGGATCAGTTTTCTACCCATTTGTTCCATCGCCGCAAATGCATGTTCAACCCGTGCCCTAGTCTTTGCAATCCTGTGGTTTCGCCCTTGCTGAGTCTTGGACAACGGTTTGTTTCGATGGCCTTTACGCTGAATCTGGCTCCTATAGCCGTTTGCCTTCAGCCAAGCTTCCCGCTCCGCAGAGGGATAGCCTCGGTCGGCGTAGATATTGCGATTGGTGTTGGCCTTGTCAATGACCCTTTCGAAATGCTGACTGTCGTGGGTGCT
>NZ_NHNG01000067.1:0-721 GCF_002287155.1 Arsenophonus sp. ENCA | reverse complement strand
TCAAGGGCAATAACCTTTTCTGTGTAATTGAGTAGCAAGCCTCGCATCGCTGATGGGTCATTTAATAGTTCAACCGGATTGACAGCTTCTAATGCTTTTCTTTCGCATTCAATAAAATACTGTCGGGCCTGTTTGCCTTTTTCATTACGCTCAACCATGGATAACTCTTTCGCCATATTGATAGAGATTGCGTATTCTTTAAGCACTCGTTGACGAGATTTTGCACTCGCCAGTTTTGGCGAGCTCAAATTTTCAACAATAATGAAATCATCGCCCTCTACAAATCCATATTGTTTAATTCTATCTTTTATCCAGTTGGAAAAATCTTTACCAATTTCCAGGAATGAATGTAAATCTCGCGTATTAACGGTCTGGATTAATTCCACATTGATGTTTTTTGTTTCAATGTTGATTAAATTTTGCATACAATAATTCCTCAATGTTAATTGATGAATGCATCTTGATTAAGTGGAAAATAAGTTAGGTGGGGTAATGACTTCTTGCTTTGTAACTATTTCTTCAGGGTATCAAGGAATACCCCAAAATAGATTAAGAGTGCGGGAACTATCATGACACCAATAACCAGTAGCTCTTGCCCACCTAAATGAAAGTCCCCCAATACCCCATGAGCAAATTTAATCTGTGGGTCTATTGCGGGTGCTGTTGTGGTGGCATGAGCAATATGGCCCACTATTAATTCGAAAGCAAAGGCGGCGCTGAT
>NZ_NHNG01000148.1:0-721 GCF_002287155.1 Arsenophonus sp. ENCA | reverse complement strand
GAAGACAAAGTGCGGTAGAAGTCGATGGTAAAATAAAACCGGCTTGGGTTAGCTATAAGCATTACTTACCTACACACCAACTTTCAGCCATTGTAGAGGCTGCTTCTGCCTTGGGATTACTTCAAATCGAGGGACAACAATGAACCTATATATCGCCGAAAAACCCTCTGTGGCGAAGGATATTGCCAAAGCGCTAGGAGGTAATTTCCAGAAAAAAGACGGCTATCTTGAGTCAGCCGATAACGTCGTGACATGGTGCTACGGGCATCTCCTGAAATCGATTGAGCCGGAAGCGTACAATCCCGCTTATGCGCAGTGGAAAGCCGAAGATTTGCCGTTGCAGCTTTACCCGCTGCGCTATGAGCCTATTGCCGGAAAGGAAGCCCATACCCAAACCGTCATCGACCTGATTAATCGGGCTGATGTGATTATCCACGCAGGCGATCCGGACGACGAGGGGCAATTGCTGGTTGAGGAGTTACTGGAATATACCGATAACAGCAAGCCGGTTAAGCGTTTGCTGATTAATGACAACACCGACGCAGCCGTTAAAAAGGCACTATCCCAACTGAAAGATAATCACCAGTTCAAAGGCATTTACCGAAAAGCACTCGCACGAGCCGCAGGCGATTTGATTTATGGCATGAGCATGACCCGTGCCTATACCATTGAAGGACGCAAAAATGGCTATCGGGGCGTCTTGTCCGTAGGAAGAGTACAA
>NZ_NHNG01000010.1:0-12167 GCF_002287155.1 Arsenophonus sp. ENCA | reverse complement strand
CGATGATGGTTTTATGTCACCAATCCCTGAAACTATAAGACCAGAAAAAAGTATAGGTATTGACCTCGGATTATCCCATGCTTTTATATTATCTTCTGGTTATAAAGAAAATAATCCCCGTTTTCTAAACTCGGAATTACCGAAATTGCGAGTTGAACAAAAAATATTATCGCGTAAAAAAATCGGGTCATCTAAACGCAAAAAACAGAAGAAGAAAGTTGCAGTAATACACGAAAGAATATCGCAAAAACGAGAAGCGTTTTTACATGAGAAAACAACGGAACTTGTTATCAAAAGCCAAGTAACGAGTTTTGTTGTAGAAGATCTAAATATCAAAGGAATGACAAAAAACAGAAAGTTATCTCGTCACATAAATGATGTTTCATGGGGTAATTTTATTCGGATATTGAAGTATAAAAGTGAATGGCATGGCAAAAATGTTATTACAGTCAATCGTTTTTTTGCCAGTTCAAAAATATGTCACAGTTGTCATTACAAAATGGATGAAATGCCTCTATCAATACGTTATTGGCTTTGTCCTGAGTGTGGAAAAGAGCATGATAGAGATATCAACGCTGCGATCAATATCTGTCATCAAGGATTAGCTGATTCGCTAGGGCATAGCGATTATGTAAAGAGCTCCCTTGTAGCAATACCTGTCAGTGCTGGTGCTACAACGAAAGCTATTGGCATGAGCTAATAGGGGTCATAAGAAGCCCCCACTATAATCAGTTTTGATTTAGTGGTGGGAGCAAGTCACAAGATTGCGTAGTGACAATGGATGCTCTCCATTGCCAGAAAGATACGATGGCCCAAATCGTCCAACAGCAAGGCGATTTTGTCGTCCAGCTTAAGGCGAATCAGGGGAAACTCTTTCAACACGTCCAGCAGGCGTTCGCTACTAACTACGATGACCCTCAGCTGCCTGAATACGTGGAAAAGAGCAAAGGTCATGGTCGTAGTGAAGTCCGGCGCGTCATGCAGATTAGCGCTACACTACCAGCATCTCTCAGAGCGCAATGGCCACACATAAAAAGCTTTATTGAGATAGGCACTGAGCAGGAGATAAACAGTAAAATCAGCTGTGACGCCCGATTTTACTTGAGTTCGCTCGATGTGGCGCCCAAAAATGTTGCCCACATCATCCGCAGCCACTGGGGCATAGAAAATCAACTGCACTGGGTGCTGGACGTTGTGTTCAGAGAAGACGAGTTAAGCGTGAGTGATGCGACTGGAGCCGCTCATATTGCCCTGATAAACAGAGTGGCACTTGCGTTGTTGAAGCAAAATAAGATCAAGGACAGCACGCGAAGTAAACGAAATCGTGCTGGTTGGAACAGCAAATTTAGAAGCCAATTGCTCTTTGGTTGATATTTAACCAAAGTGGAATCCCGCCCTGACCAACACCGTCTTCTGTTGATTTGTCATACCATGATAAATCTAGTTTTAATCCCATACCCCACCTCACAGAGGTTTTTACTATTCAGCTTTAAACCCCTGCTTTCCGTTGGTAGCTCGCCATTCTTTTATTTTTTTAGTGATAGCCTCTGGAGTGCTTTCCTCATCTGAGTTTGCGTAATAAATTAAGTCTGACCCATCTGGGTGTTCAGTTATTTTTTCAAAATGACTGATCAATAAATCCAACCTATCATCTGTTTCAGCTACATTTTCTTTATAAATATCTTTCATAAGCTCTAAAAACTCAGCTTCGGTGTAATCACTAATGCTGTTTTTAAGTTCCATTATTGTTTTCCTCTATGAATATCAATATGTTTTTTAGGAGTGGTAACACGAAGATTATCCATGTTGTAGACTTCACCACCTTTACTAATTTGCTTTTCATGATGGAGTTCAAATGAACTTCTCTTACCTATAGTATCTTTTTTTCTTGACTTAGGCGCTTTTCCTACCAGCATTCTGTCTCGGTTACTCTTGATAAATTGCTTGGATAATTCAGTATCTTTAGATACTTCTTCCCAAAATTTCCTTCTAAATTCATCAAAGTTATTAAATTTCTTACCTCGCAGGTTATCTGCAATTTGACTAGGTATTGGAGCGCCAAGTTCTTCTCCTGCTTTGCTTAACCAGTTCCCGGTAACTTCTTGACCTTTTCCTGTTACTACTCCCGGCAAATGTCGAGGGTTGTTAAACATCACATAGAGCGGTTTATAGTTAGTCTCCAATGGCGGCACCGCTATCTGAGAATCAATATTAGGCTGTACTGGATTGGGGTATACCGTGACGAGGGGCGTTTTAACTGGCGCGCCATTACCGGTATTCAGGATAACGATTTGCCGTCCCTCTGGGTGTAGCAAATGACCCAGACCATTAGCGCCCGGTGCTTTTATTGGGCTGATTAACACCGTCCGCCCCTGTTTGCCCTGCTCATCCGGTAGGGTGATGCCGTAAAGCCCTGTAGCCGGGTCAATGACGCTTTCAACCACCCAGATGCGTACTGATTCGCCGCTACGGTTTATTTCCGTCTCCCAGCGCCCAGCTTTATAAGTTTCCATCTTGCCGGTTAACGGGTTCCACTCGTACAGTGTTTCTCCCGTTGCGTCCGTCCAACGGAATTTTTTCCCTTTTCCATCAGCAACTGGCGTTTTTACACGGCTTTCCAGCAATCCCCGATAGTCAGTCAATGATTCGGTTAATGGAGTAGGATAATGATGTTCTCCTGCCTCTTTGAGGCTTTGTTCTGCTGCTTTTGATGGGTGCTGCACGACTTCCAGCTTGCCTATTTCGCTGTTCCATTCGTATATCGCCCCATCAACGGCACTTAACCAACGCCCCTTCATCCCTTCGCCGGTTTTTGACGCTGTGCGGGATTTGACTTTAACCAGCCCTTTGGTTTCAGTTATTTCTTCGGTTAACGGCTCTGGGTGATGCTGGCGTGCAGCTTCGGCGATGCTATGCGCTTTCGGCTCGAACATCACATAAACCGGCTCCATCTTTGCGGCTTCAGGGTAAACGACAATAACATCATGGAATGCTGTCGCTTTAGACACGGGTATTGGCAAAGGTTTTGAAGCCGATGAGGAATGACCATCATGATGCATTTTTATGGGCACAGTGGGTAAAGGTGTCACTAAGGGTGGCTGACCTTGAATGACGGACTCTTTTATCGGCGTCGTCACGATGTTAAGCTCACCGATGTCATTATCAGGAAGTGAATGGGTATACAGCCCGGTGTTTTCATCATGGCTTGCTTCAACCACGCGCACAGACTGGATGTTCTGTGTCTTGACGACCCTGACATCGACTTGCCGTTCCGTCACCGCGAGTTTTCCCCTGACGGGCAGACTTATCACGCCCGATGTTTTGGCCGCCTGTTGAAGCGCATCTCGATGCGGTAATCCCATTGCTTTTGCCGGGACTGACAGTGAGAGAAAGTTTTCTCGTGTGCGGCCCGGTACGATATCACTGCCTGTACCTACCGCGGGTGAATAAAAAATGGACGCAAGAACAAATCCTCTGGAAACGGCATTCAAGGCAACATCAGCAGTCGTTGTTGCCACGGTATTCAGGGTGTTGATGGCGCTGTTTAATTCTGCCAGCAAGGAAGCACCAATGGTATCGGTCAATGCCAGACTTCCCACGCCCGGGACAGAAAATATCGGTGCCATCTGACCAGCGGGCGTTAATACCCCACCCATAATGAGGCTGTCGCAAAAGAGGTAGTATCATGTTTTTAATGATTTCAATATTTTGATTTTAAAGAAAAAATTAAATTATTTTTATTGTAAATACCCCTTTTGCGACAGCCTCATAATGGTCAGAGAGCTAGCCTGACTGAGCATCGCTCGCGCACGTTGATCTCTGGCTAAAGTCGCTTCTCTTTCCGCCTTTGTTATGACATGTCCTCTCTGACGTCCATTTGATGAGCCGTTATTGCCACCACCACGCTGAGTATGACTGCCAGAGTGGCGATCCCTGCCTGAATAGTGGCTTATCGAGCCACGATTATCGGTTGTGGTGGCAGTACCGTCACCATGGTCAGTCGTATGGCCCCCGAGATTATGACTATCATAACCGCGAGAATTATCTCGCCCGCCGAATCCGGTCCAACTGGGACTGCGTTTTTTTCTTGTCACGAGTTTCGCACAAAACTAATTTGGGTACGCTAATAAAACACGGATGTGCTCAGCAATAGCATTTTTGATTACGTCCCAATTTTGTTGATAAAGGGTTATTTTTTCAGATATACGACGTTTATGTTGTTCAAACCACGCAGAAATAGCGAGAAAAATATGATTTCTTTGCGCTCGGCTCGTGCGAGCCTGACAACGTTCAATACCACAGTTTTGTTTAACTTCTCGATGATAAACTTCAACAGACCAACGGGCATCCATGATAGATTTGACGTATTGACGGGTGGGATTCTCTTTGTTTGTTACTATGTAATCAATACGGCCGTTTTTGGCTGTAAATTTGAAAACGGTCACCCAACCATATCCTCGCAAGTGTATTGACGTTCCTTCTTCTGAGATGTCTAACTTGTTCAGTTGTTTGTTATGGTTAACAATCCTATTTTTCCTCAGCGTGGTTACCCAGACCCAACCATGAGAGCGAATTGATTTCAGGTTATCCAGGCTAGAATACCAAGCATCCATCACTACCGCTTCTGGCATGATCCCTCTTTTTTTAGCAAGAGCGAGCATTTCGGAAAAGTGCGTGTTTTTTGTTTTTCCATCAGAATCTTTATCATAAATACGATAATCAATAGGAATTGATTCAACCTTCGTCAGATCATGCCAAAGCAAATTAACTAAACCTATGCCAGCAATAACATCATGTTCATTACCTGAATATTGATAATGGACCATCTCTATTTTTTTACTACGTGTTTTGGCAATCAATGTATCATCGGCAATTAGTACGCAAGGGCTTTTTTTGTCTATAGAAGGTTCAACTAATCGCCATAGGTCTTTAGGTCGAAAACATCTACTTTTTAGCCATCGGCTAACAGTGTCATGAGATAAAGGCGATGGGCTTACTTCTGATAACGCCAAACCAGAGTATCTTAAACTGCTTACTTGTAAGAATGTTTTATAGATATCTTTAATACATGGATAACCGGACAAAATATGAATACCCTGATTTTTTCTTGTTTTTAAATTTATACTTCTTTTTTGGAGATTGCGAAACTCGTGCTTGTGATTTTTTCTTCTTCGTCAGCCATCAGATAACGCTCCTTACATCAATACTATTTATTTATACAGTAAATCTATTCTAACACGAAGTCAACGCTTCGCGGGGGGGGACAGATTGGTGTTGCGCGGGGTTTGTTTTTGCGATGCGCGTCAGCGCATGGAAGGCGGTGTGATGGGGTGACAGGTGATGTCATAGGCCAGACCGCCGAAGCCCGTGAGCGTTATCAGGGAAGCGATAAACCCGTGTCAGTGCTAGACGGGTTTTGTTTTTAGCCCCCTTGATTGGGACGTTTTAACTTTCTAACGGCAACAACGTATAACTGTCCTCATCAATCGGGCAAATGAAATGCGCCGCCAGCGGATCAACTTCTCCGGCATGGATGTAGTGCAACACGTGCTGATTACGGGTAATGCCGCCCAGCGTCCGATGCCAGTAGGTTTTCGCTGCCGCTTTGCTTTTTGTCCGGTACAGTTCAAAAAACTGCGCATCCGGGGCGATCACTTCCGCCACCACTATCCGCCCGACAATGCCATGGAAACAGTGTTCGCACCCTTCAACATGGCGCATAAACACCTTTTCAGGCTGGCAATACTGTTCAATCAGATCGCGATCATCCTCTTCAAGCCGCTCAGCTACCCGGAGATAGGGAATTTTGCAGTGCGGACATAAGCGCTGTACCAGCCGTTGACTTATCAGCCCAATCATCAATTGAGGATCGGCCAGTAATCGTCCTGATACCCCTTCTACTTCCAGTCGCTCAAGGATATTCAGTCCATCATTGGCATGGAGTGTGGTCATCAGAATATGCCCGGTCATGGCCGCTTTCAGGGCAGTGATGGCGGAATCATAATCACGGATTTCGCCGTTTAAAATCGCATCCGGATCGCAACGCAAGGCATAGGCCATCGACAATAGCCACGCGCGTTTGATTTCTTCGGTGTTTTTCTTGTCGGCGATAATCGGCGTCTGGATCGCGCCATAAATCCGGCCTTCGGGCGGATCTTCAATGGTTAACAGTCGCCGTATCGGTAACTTGTTGACATACCCCCACAACGACAGGTAGGCCGCCGCCGCTGTGCGTAACGTGGTGGATTTGCCTGATCCGGTTGGCCCGGATAAAATCATCATCCCTTCAGGACGGCGTAGCAGGCGTTTCAGCACCCGGATTTGCTCGGGCAAGAAGCCCAGTGTTTCAAAGTACGGTACCGTCTCGCCGTCATCCTTAATCAGGCGCATCGCCACATACAGCCCCCCCACATCGGGCATATGCGCATAGCGTGCGCCAAATATCCCCAGTGGCTTTAAGAATCGTTCGGCAATGCGGCCATCCTGATGAAGATTGGGGTAAAACTGTTTCTCGGTGACATCACACATCGACAGGATAATGGTGGACGCCAGCGCCATTCCTTCGTCCTTGTCGATGCAGTCCAGACTCTGCAATTCACCGTGCACCCGCACTTCAACATAGCAAAATTCGCCGCCATCTCGCCCGATAGTAAAATGTAGATAAGAGGCCGAGAGTGCAATGGCCTTGCGGAAGTAGCTTAATACCCGCTGCTGGTTAATGCTATGGGTCGGTGCATCAGTCGATTGCGGTATCGCTACGTTGGCAATTTCATCCAGCGACAGGCTGGCCCAGCGGGTACGCCCCGGAAAGGCTTTTTGTACCCGGCTGACAAAATGTTGAACTTTAAAATCCTCGCGGTAATTGTCCGCGATAAAAATATCAATCATGCCGTCCTCGGCCTGTGTCACCCGCACAAAGCGGGCGATATCGGCATCGGGCTGTGGAAGGGTATTTAACATCACTCTTTTTCTCCTCATTAATAAAAGGCTAATGTGCGTTTATCGTTGCCGTCAGCCACCCGGACTGCGCGGGCGCTAATCGCCTCAACCCAAAAACGGGTGCCGGGGATCTGTTCGCCTTGCCGTAGTTCGGCCCGCTTGCCATCGGAGAGCACCAGACGCGCCATCAGTTGTTTGCCACTGCCGTAAATTTCTTCTACTGACGGTAAGCCCCCGGCGCGGGGCAAAATGGCCAACTCCCGGCCCGTAAGCGGTAAATTTGCTGTCCGGGCATCAATACCGCTCTCTTCCAGTTCGCGCTGAATGCGAGGCTGTCGCAAAAGAGGTAGTATCATGTTTTTAATGATTTCAATATTTTGATTTTAAAGAAAAAATTAAATTATTTTTATTGTAAATACCCCTTTTGCGACAGCCTCAATGCGGGCGCGGGCGGCTTTGGCTTCCAGCAGGACGGTTTCGGCCTGTATCTGCTCTAGCCGTTGCAGGGTGTATTCTTCCATTACCGGCGGTGTTTCGGCATAAGCTGCTGTGCTTACCCACGCCGCAATAAACAGAGCACGTTTATGATTTTGCATATAATTTTCCTTCCATCCGGTAACTTAAACGTCCCTGATTGAGCGTGATCGTGATGACGTGCAGGCGTAAACCCAGATCGTCCAGTTCATCAAACAGCAGGGTGGGGGGGATGGTGGTTTCCAGTGAAAAACTAAAACGGCGCCACGGCAAAATCCGCTCTTCGCCGTTAGCGCTCACCTGACGGTTATCCTCTTCCTGTAGGTTAATCGGCAAGCGCATCCGCTGCGCAAAGGTGGTTAATCGCTGTATCTGATTATCCGCCTCCGGCAAGGCGCGCGTATCCGGCGAGATGGTGAAGGTCACCGGTTGGCTAAACCCGCCGGTATCTCCCTGACCGGGTAAATTGAAATACGGCGGCGTTTGCCCGGCGTAAACCTGCTTCACCCGGTAAGCGAAATCGCCCACGGTGGCCCCAACGGGTTTGCTGTACGCCAGTCGTAGTGTCCCTTCCTGTGCGCACTGCGCCTCTTTAAAGCGCCAGCCTGCCAGCGACAAGGGGATTTTTTGCCAGCGTTCGGCACAGGCGTTAATAAACGGCATCAGTCGCGGTGTGTCATGCCACGGTGAGCGCAGAGCCGGGGAGGTTTGCACCTGTTGCTGTGCCAGCCATGCCGCCCGTATCGCCGCCTGATGTAACGCTTCCTGATGGGTTTGATACCCGTACCAGCCAACGTAACCGGCCAACATCAGGCCGCACAGGGTGAACAGACCTAACAATCGCCGCTTGCGCGATGTCACCTGAAAGCGGGCACTGGCTGGAAAACGAAGCCCTGCCAGCAAGCCTTCCATATTAAACGGTTGGCTATCGGCGATGTTCCAGTCTGCCGGGGCGAAAATCTGCCAGCCGCCTTCCGGCTCGCGGTTAAACTGGCAAAAGTTTTTTTGCGCCTGTGCGATTGCAGGCTTGTCGCCTACCACATCATTGATCAGCACACCGTCGATACTGCTAACAAAGCCGTAGCGCGCGTTATCCAGCGCGATAATGGCGTAGCCACTGCCTTTCAGTTGCCGGACGATGAGCAGTGCCAGCGCGTAACCGTCCTTGCAGCCTTTGGGCAAGGTCAACGCCGCCCAATTAACCAGCCCCATCACCCACTGCGGGTTTTTCTGGCTGTCCCGATAGCGATAGCTGACCACGCGATCTGCACCGCGCCGTCGCGCTTCGCTTTTAACGTTTTTCCCTGCTCGTAACGTCACGGGGAGCCAGTCTATGCCGGCCAGAAAAACGCGGCGACCTCGCACCATCGGCGTCGCGGTAAATAGCGGTGTTGTCGTCATCATTATCCCTCCTGCGACAGAACCGGGGTAATGAGCACAACCAGCATCCGATCACCGTCTTCTGCCTGTTGACCGCCACCTAACCCGAAGAACCCCGGTTGACCGACGCCCTGTTTGCTCCCTTTACGGCTGGCCTGCTGAAAGCCGGATAACACCAGTGTCTGGCCGGTTTTCATTTTTACGCGCTGGGTAAAGGTTTTTAGTTGGGTATTGAGCAACTCGACCGAGCTTTCCCCAGAAGTAAAGGTACGGCGGGTAGGCGGTTCAGAGAGATTAATGGCGAATTGCAGCAACAGGTGCTGACCGTCCAGCATGATATTCGGCAGCAGATTGATATAAAAGCCAGTGGTAATGGTGGCGGGCTGGATCGAGGTTGCGGTGCCGACATTCGCGGTGGATTGTGTTGTTACCTGCGCCACATAATCCTCCTGTTCGGCTACCTGCATGGCGACCGGCGAAAGATTGGTGGTAGTATTCGACTGTTGGGTGACGACACTGACTTTAGCTTGCTCTGCCAGCGCTTTGAGAAAGACTTTTGACCCCGCCAGCCGCCCGTCTACCACCGAGAAGCCGCCATTCATGATATTGCCTGCCGCACCGCCAAAGGCTTGACTGAGTGACAACCCTAAACGGCCATTGTTAAAAACGGCGTTCCAGTCCAGTCCTAACTGGTCTTTTTGCCGTTTTTCCACGCTCAGTACTTCAATATTGAGCACCACTTGCCGATCTAATGTCTGGTTACGCTCTTCCACAAAGCGCTCAACCGTATCCAGCACACGAGGCACATCGGTGACGGTCAGATTACCGGCTGACAGGAACATGCGCCCCAGCCCCGGTGTCAGCATCGATTTTACCGCCCCCTGTAAATCGGCATACAGGGAGGATTTTATGGTGGTTGAGGTGGATTGTGACGTGGTGGCATCACCACTCAGTGCATTGCCGCTCTGCCCGCCACTGTTACCGGATTTGGAGGTGGTGCCGCTCACCACTCTGGATTGGTAATCGGTCTGTGAATCCATGAAATTCAGCGTAAATGACCGGGTTTCCAGCGCGTAGATAACTATCTGTCCCGATTCATAGCGCCACGATACACCAAGGCGACTGGCAATGGTGTCGAGCAGCCCGGCAAGTGGGCCGTTCCAGTAAAGCCCGTTCAGATTCGCGCGGGTGTTAATCGCCGCAGGCGCAGAGGGTGATGCCATCCCGATAGCGGCCAGCGGCACCATGCCATTGACATCCGGCGGCGGGATATCGCCTTTCATCTGCCGGGTCTGGTCGCCAGAGACGCCGCCCAATAGCGTTAATGCGTCCGGCGTAACGGAAACGGGAAGTCGGCACACGCGGGTAATACGCTCAGAAACGTCATGCAGGCTCAGTGAGCCTTGCCGGTTAATCGTAATGGTACAAGGGGGTGTGGCTTTTTTTATCGCTGCCCGGTCAATCATCGGGGTGGGATTCACCCACTGCCGGGTGGCTTCGCGTAATACAGGTGATGGCGAGGTCAATTTTTGCATCTGCTGCCTTGCCTTTGCGTCTGTCGCCTCACTGTTTTTCATGTTTTGATTAATACGCTCAATACTGGTGCAGCCGGACAATGTCAGCACCACCAGTAAAGGCGCAGCAGAAAAAATAGTTCGCATGGTGTATCCTTTTGTATCTTGGACTTTTAAAGGAATTAAAGGATAAAATGATTGCTTATTTCCATAAATCAGGAGTCACTGTGTCAATTGATGATGTACTAATGGAGTTATTTTCCATAAAACCGGAAGAGATAAGGCGATTCACTTGTACAGAAAGAAAAGAAAGGTATTAAATACGCGTTAAATAAATAAAAAAGATGGAGAAATCACCATGAAAGGAAAAATATTACTAACCGCACTAGCGTTTTCATCAGTAAGCATGATAGCCAGTGCCGTAGAAACAGATAACCTGGTGGTGTATTCAACACAGCAGGATAAAGGTGCAACATCTCTAGGAAATCAGGCTTTTTATACCAAAAGCTTCGATGTTACATTAGCCAATGTTGGTGACAAAGATGCTGATTTAAGCAAATTTTGTCTTAAAGCCTATAATAAACATGGAAAAACTTTTAAACTCGACACCATCGAAGAAACATTAACAACCGGAAATCTGCTCCCTAAAAAAACAGTTAAAGGCATGGCTGTATTTGCATCAAATGATGAGTCGGTTTATGACGCATCCATTGTTAAACTGAGCTACGAATGCGACATTAACGATAAGAAATAAACGATTAAGCAGGGGGGGGCCTGCTTTGTTCCAGCATTTTTCTATTGAGGTAAGCAGACTAATTAAGATAAACAATCGCTCCATTGGGGATACGTACCGGTAAGACAACCTGCATATCGCGCCCACTATTATCAAAAAGGCGGTGATTTTTGACGCTACCCAATAGCGCAGAATCGCGGGTTTGGTTTTTGAGTGCCGCCATTAATCCCGGTGAAAAAGGTTGCCAGACAAAAACACGCTGGCTGGCAATGACATGCTGGATGAGCGAATGCGGCGTAATACCAACTTGCGCCGCTGTTAAAACAACTTCATTGGGATTGTGAATCACATCAGGATGGCGATAGAGATAATCATTAATCGCGTTGATATAGTGAACCGTCTCTATCGCCTGTGGCGTCGTGGTGGTCGTCATTTCAGTACTGTTGAGATTGTCAGCATGTTGATGCTGATAAAATCCAGCCAACGATAACGACACCAGTAGAAAAGAAAGGATTAAATAGCCCATCATCCCCCCGGTGGTTTATCGGTGATGCGTATCAGGCATTGCGCACTATTGGTTTCTGCATAAAGCGGCTTTTTGGCCGACTGGTATAACTCTAAAACACTTCTCAATGCAGATTTAAAATCACCACTGAATTTTAGCGGCGCGTCAATCTGATAATTAACCGTAAGCGTCGTTAAATCCCCACATTTTTTCACTTCTCCTAATTTGTCATGATTCGACGCTAACAATTAAGGAGAAATATTAGATGGGAATTTACCGTACAGACGAGAAATGGCGAGCTATCATTGAAGCTCAAGAATATTCCGGATTAAATCCAACTCAGTATTGTCGTCAAAATGCCATTACCCGTAGCGCATTCTGCAACGCAAAAAAGCGTCTTTATCCTATGAGGGAACAGTCCACTCATTTTATTCACGCCATGGTGCCAGCTGACCTTATGACCCCACCGGATGAAAAGCTGACTGCTCAAATCTCAACGACAGAGAAAGCACAAACGCATTCGTTTATCACCTTAGAACTGCCCCACTGTACGTTACGGGTGACGGCCGGGATTTCGCCGGGTTGGTTGGCGAGCCTCATTCGCGAGATGGCACCATGAAGA
>NZ_NHNG01000703.1:0-723 GCF_002287155.1 Arsenophonus sp. ENCA | reverse complement strand
TACAGGTTTCGATCTTGACCAGCGGGTCACCCAACTTGTCGATCGTCTGTTGGTGATACTGGTTTGCAAAGAGGTCATTCTTAATGGCGCTGCGTTTCTTCATGGTGGTTAGCTCAGTAGACCAGCTTCCGATAACTTTATCAGCAAAATCAAACTCGGCTTAGGTTTTTCGAGGTGCCCTAACGTGATAATCAAAAAAAATCTAATTATTTAGAATGAAAGCCAAGGGTTAATTGAAAATCTTGAGTTTTTCGAGGTGCCCATCATAAATAAACATGACAGGGGTATCATTTTCGTTCCTAATTTCAATATTATCAAAATTAATATCTTCCCCATGAAAATAAAGATTAACGCCGGAGAGAAATTCAATGTTATAAAATTGTAATTCCTCAATCGCTTCAAAAATTGCCTTCTTAAGACTTTTTTTATTCCAGCGACCTGTAAATTTTATTCTCATTGTTATCATTCCTTAATTTAATGTTTATTTACTGGTGCTGATTATTTTTTATTTTACGATAAACTTCGTTAATTTTTCGGGCGTAAATTAATCTTCGTTTATTCTGTATTTCATTGTTTTTAAATCCGGCATTATAAGCGCCTATTGCTTGCCAGGTTACACCCCATTTATTAAATGCCAGCGCTAAAAAATAAGCGCCAGTATAAATATTCATACAAGCATCATTTCTTAATTGATAAGGGGTAATACCTAACGATTTAAGATAA
>NZ_NHNG01000587.1:0-3506 GCF_002287155.1 Arsenophonus sp. ENCA | reverse complement strand
TTTGGGTTTGTAATGTTTTTTTTATCTTTTGGCTTGATAATTAGTCGGTAAATCCCGATAATTAGTCGGTAAAGCCCGATAATTAGTCGGTAAATCCCGATAATTAGTCGGTAAATCCCGAATCGATGGTCGGTAAATCCCGAATCGATTTATAATTAACTAATTGATAAAAAAGAAAAAATGAAAACATTACGCCCCCACAAACATCAAAAACTCGCATTTTTTATCACTGATGAGATAGATGTTTCTACATTTCGTGATGAAATAGCGAGTATGGAACATCCATTTTTTGCTTTAAAGAGGCTGTCGCAAAAGGGGTATTTACAATAAAAATAATTTAATTTTTTCTTTAAAATCAAAATATTGAAATCATTAAAAACATGATACTACCTCTTTTGCGACAGCCTCTAAAAGGAGGGGATACTAAAGTTAGGCAATACAGCAATGGAAATGTAACAGTAACCGTTAGGTCTGCGGCTGAAATTGGTTTAGCTACCGTTTTTGATAAAGATATTTGGATATACGCTATATCAAAACTGCAAGAAGCAATTAATAATGGAAAGCCTATTAGCCGGACTATTGCTTTTACTCCCTATGATTTTTTTGTAACGACCAACCGTGATAAAGGTGGTAAGTCTTACAAAGAATTAGAAAAAACTTTAGAGAGACTTGCTGGTACTCGTATTACAACAAATATTATTTATTCAGAAGACAAACAAGAAAGTATTGGTTTTGGGTTAATTGATAGTTGGCGAATTTTAGAGGAGAAAAAGGGAAAGCTCGAAATTGGCATGATTGAAATAACTTTGCCTGATTGGTTATATCAAGCAATAACAAAGACAAAAGTCTTACAGATTAGTTCTGATTATTTTCGTATTCGTAAAGCGATAGATAGAAGATTGTATGAAATCGCCCGTAAGCATTGTGGTAATCAACATGAGTTTACAATTTTTTTAGAAAATCTTTTAAAAAAGACCGGAAGTTCAACTGCATTAAAATATTTTAGATCTGAAATAAAAAAACTTTCAATACTTAATGACCTTCCTGATTATGAAATTAGCTTTGATCCTAGTACAGACAAAGTCACTTTCAAAAACCGCAATCAAAACACCCCACAAGCGGAAGCTTCCCGTAAGAGAGAAAAGGGGAAGAAAGAGGTGTATAAAATTAAAAAGACATTATTGAATAAAATTAATTAACTTACTGATTTTAAAGTTAAATTTTATCAATTTTTATTTTTTAGCAAAGAGGCCATCGCCCGTTCAATAGTTTCAGCTAATGTGATTTCATGTTGATCTGCATACTGATAAATTTCGTTTAATGTACTTGGACGCAATCTAGTTGAAAATTGTTCCGTTCTGCCGGTTTTTCTTCTTGTTCTACGAAATGATTCTGTTGATGTAGCAGTGTGAGTTTTTGGTGTTTCTCTAAAACCAGACGCTAATGTTATTGCTTTAATTGCCTCTAGATCAATTTCAGTGTTATTTTCTTTTGTTGACTCACCAAAATTAAAAGTGGTTCTTTCTTTTTCATTGTTATTCATATAGATACTCTACATTATCTTAATGTGTCAATAACGGCTTGAGCAAATTTAGACGCATTATCTTTCGCTGCTTTCAAGCCTCCAACATCAGAAAAATCTAAAGTATTTAATATGCCTCCAATATCAAATAAAGTCCGATACGCAGCGCGATCAACAATTGAAACAGGCAGCATTGGAACCGTTATAAGTTGTTGTTCAATGTTTCGGGCTGTTTTTTCTCTAATCGCTGAAGGAACTCGCGTAAAAAACAATTTATATAGAATTTTTCTATTAGATATACTCATGATATTATTGATTAATCTCACAGATTTAGCGGCTTCATCGGCATCCATAACTGATTTTTGTAAAGGTATAAGCACAAGGTCTGATTTTGCAACAGCATAGCCGATCCGTGTTGTAGCCGTCCCTTCTAAATCCACAATAACAAAATCCGATGCTAAACCAGCATTAGCAATAGTTGATAATATCGTTTCGTCGGAGTCATCCGTTAGTACGTTAATGTTTGTATGTAATGCGCTTTTTTTAGACCAAATTTCTATTGGTTTATTTGGATCAGCATCAATTAAGGTAACTTTTGATCCTGCTATTGCTAATTCTCCTGCTAGCAAAACTGCTGAGGTTGTTTTTCCTACCCCACCTTTTGAGGAAACAAAAGATATTACTTTCATACGGTTTAAGTTTTACATTGATTATCTACATAAGATTAAGCATAGCAGATTACAAAGAACAGTCAATCTTAATGAAAGAAGGTTGCAACCTGCTTGTAAAAAGATAGCAAAAAGATAATTATCTTTTGTTAGAGTGATTTTTCCTCTTATACATTTTAAAAAACAATATTAAACAATAAGTTATGAAATCATTTAGCTCGTTATCTCTTGATAACATCAAGAATGAACTTCCAGAAATCATCCTGACTTGCCAACCAATTATCAAACTCATTTTGAATAGTCATCCAGTTTTCTGGTCGTAGTGGGATGATCTCACATCCGATTCCACGACTGTTTTTCTTGTCTGCTTTTGTGCTTCCTCTCCATCGGTTCCAGAGTGTGCGAGAGCCGGACTGATTTGTCCGGCTATTGGGGCTATTTTCCCGTGCAGTAACCATAACGTGTATTTTTCAAATAATTCAACCTGCAATACTTTTTCCATGACTTCAGCTCTAGCTCGCTGATGGCCTGTTTCGTAACTCCTTACTGTGCTAAGCGATAAACCAACAATTTGAGAAAATTGTAATTGCGTTAACTTTTCAGATTTTCTGATAGCGCGAAGTTTTTGCGCATAATCTATTGACAAGATCGTCATACAAAGATTATTCTCCATCAAAAAGATCGTTACATAAAGATCTTTATGCACATAACAAATGCCGCACAAACCAAAAAACGGCTACATCGCGGCAAATGCACCCAGTGTTAAGCATACCAGAGTTTGGGTTTAACGCGGTTTTAAGGGGTTTTAAGCGGCACTAAGCGGTTTAAAGAAATGAAAGCGAGGGAAGGAATGATTAACGACGACTACGAGATGAGATATCCGATAGATGTCATGCACGTTAAAAAATTTGCAGAGTTAATCGGCAAAACCCCTAGCGCTGTCCAGGAAATGATCGAGAACAACAAGTTGCCGGTTATTCCGTTGCAAGACCCAAGTAAACCGAATTCTCGAGTGAGAGAACGATTGATATACCTTCCCGAGTTTAATAGAGGGCTGCGTGCAGCCTACCTTAATCGTCCCGCAGAAGAACGTGATGCTTGGCTTAAGTGGCTTGGGTTGTAATCACCAAGCAAGAAATTTGAACAAAAGTCCATAGCCAGCGTTTTCTGCGGAACTGCTCTTTAACATTAAACTAGTTGCTGAATAGAGACTTGCATTTTTTGTCACGCTATTGAGAATAAAAAGAGGTTTAACTTAGAGAATAAAGGTTTGAAATGATCAACAAAGAGCGGCTGTTACGAGATAATCGTTTATG
>NZ_NHNG01000089.1:0-3531 GCF_002287155.1 Arsenophonus sp. ENCA | reverse complement strand
AGCGTTTCGGCAGGAAATACACCACTTTTTCCGTAATATATTACCGGGATTGGACGGAGCCTTGTCGCGCCGGATTAATGACAACTTCCAGACGCTGAAAAATGCAACTTCAAGTTAATCGAGTATAGTACGCCATCCTGTAGTAGCAAAAGTGGTTATTGCCTACGAAAACTGGGAAATAAAAGAACAAGAACGAAAACAGTTACTTCGTCAACAAAAAGAACCATCAAGCGCCCTATAGAAAAGGAGATATTTGCTTGCAATCAGTTATTCTTGATCTTCAGCTGGCCTGTAGCGATCATAATGGATTACCCAGTGAAACAACTTTCCAACACTGGCTTGAAGCTTTCCTGCCACAATTTCAATCTGAAAGTGAAATCACAATTCGTATTGTCGATATAGCAGAAAGCCAATATTTAAATCTGACATATCGAGGAAAAGATAAACCAACAAATGTGCTATCCTTCCCTTTTGAAGCGCCAGAAAACATTACATTACCCTTACTTGGCGATCTGATTATTTGTCGTCAAGTTGTTGAAGAAGAAGCGTTTGAACAACAAAAAAACCAGGATGCTCACTGGGCGCATATGGTAATACACGGTTGTCTTCATCTATTAGGTTATGATCATCTAACTGACTTTGAAGCAGAAGAAATGGAGACAATAGAAACTGAAATTATGCAAAAATTGGGTTATCCTGATCCTTATCAGCATGAAAAAGCATAACTATAATGCTACTTTTGTGCTAAATAATTATGATACGATAAACTACTTAGAGAAATTTTAATAAAACGCCATGAGCGACGACCATCCTACAAACAATGATAATCATCACTCGAAAAAGAGTTTTTTCGGGCGCCTAAATCAATTATTTCACGGTGAACCCAAAAATCGTGATGACTTAGTTGAACTCATTCGTGATTCAGAGCAAAAAGATGTTATTGATCCCGATACCAGAGAAATGCTTGAAGGGGTAATGAATATTTCCGACGAGCGTGTTCGGGATATCATGATCCCCCGCTCTCAGATAGTAACCTTAAAACGAAATCAATCGTTAGATGAATGCCTTGATGTGATTATCGACTCAGCACATTCTCGTTTTCCAGTAATTAGTGAAGATAAAGACCATATTGAAGGTCTATTAATGGCTAAAGATTTACTGCCATTTATGCGTACTGATGCTGAACCTTTCACTATCGATAAAGTATTACGTCCTGCCGTTGTTGTGCCTGAAAGTAAACGTGTTGATCTGTTATTAAAAGAGTTCCGTTCACAACGTTATCATATGGCAATAGTCATCGATGAATTTGGTGGCGTTTCTGGTTTGGTAACAATCGAAGATATTCTCGAATTAATTGTTGGGGAGATTGAAGACGAATATGATGATGAAGAAGACATTGATATTCGCCAGTTAAGCAAACATGCTTATTCTGTTCGTGCGCTAACCCAAATTGATGATTTCAACAAAGCATTTAGCACGCGCTTTAATGATGAAGAAGTTGATACCATTGGTGGCTTGGTGATGCAAGCATTTGGACATTTGCCTGCCCGAGGGGAAGTGATCACAATTGATGGTTATATGTTTAAAATTACCATGGCTGATAGCCGCAAAATTATTCAAGTTCAGGTAAAAACTCCTGATGAAGCCCCAATCCCAAATCTTATAGAAGAATAGCATTAATGAAAAAAATGCCACTCTATCAACGTCAGTGGTTACGAGCTTTGATCGCGTTAATTTTCGGGCTCTGCGGAACACTGGCTTTTTCACCTTTTGATATTTGGTTAGCCGCGCTTTTTTCTCTCTTTGGCTTACAGCTGCTAATTGTTAATTGCTCAAGCAAACAAGCAAGTTTAATAGCATTTTGTTGGGGAATTGGTCTTTTTGGCAGTGGTATTAACTGGGTTTATGTCAGTATTGCCGATTTTGGTGGTATGCCATTAGTGGTTAATGTCTTTTTAGTCATCTTACTGGCAGCTTATTTATCACTTTATCCCGCGCTATTTGCTTATCTAATCAATCGATTCTTTCCGCGCCTTAATATTGCTCGCTTTATTTTTGCTGCACCAGCAATATGGCAAATAACTGAATATTTACGTGGCTGGATACTAACTGGCTTCCCTTGGCTGCAATTTGGTTATAGTCAAATCGACGGGCCGCTTAAAGGCATCGCGCCGATATTTGGCGTTGAGATGATAACATTACTACTGCTGATCATTAGCAGCTGCTTAGTGTTTACTTGCCTAAAACGCAGAATTATTCCGCTAATTACAGCAATTATTTTATTATTGTTACCCCTAATATTTAAAAATTATCAGTGGTTCACGCCGGTCGCAGAAAAAAAATCACAAATTGTTTTGGTTCAAGGTAACATCCCGCAAAGCTTAAAATGGCAACCAGGATTTCTCGAACAAACCATTAGTACTTATCTCGATCTCTCTAAACCTTATTTTGGCAATGCCAATATCGTTATCTGGCCAGAATCCGCTATTCCATCGATCGAATTGGATAATAACGTTTGGTTAACCTCATTAGATAAGCTACTGCGCTTACAAAATACTCGCCTAATTACTGGTATAGTTGATGCTAAACCAAGCACACAGGGAGCGAGTGATTTTTTTAATAGTATTATTGTGTTGGGAGAAAATAAACCTTACCAATATCCAACCAGTAATCGTTATCAGAAACACCACCTGGTGCCTTTTGGTGAATTTGTACCATTAGAAAATATTCTTCGACCAATTGCTCCTTTATTCAATTTACCAATGTCAGATTTTAGTCGTGGTGATTATGAGCAACAGCAGTTAATTGCTGGTAATATTCATCTAACTGCTGCTATCTGCTATGAAATTATTTTAGGCTCCCAAGTTAGAGACAACTTTAAATCAGATACCGATTTTCTATTAACGCTTTCAAATGATGCATGGTTTGGGCATTCTATCGGCCCATGGCAGCACTTTCAAATGGCGCGCATGCGGGCACTCGAGCTTGGTCGGCCACTATTACGTGCCACTAATAATGGTGTTACAGCAGTGATCAAACCTAATGGCGATATTCAGGCAGAACTTCCTCAATTCACTCGCTCAGTATTAAATACTGAGGTAATACCAACATCTGGTCTTACACCTTATGCACGTTGGAGTAACTGGCCTATGTGGGCATTGGTTGCCCTATTTATCATATTGGCATGTTTTATTAAGCAAAAAGAAGACTAATCAATTTAGCATATATTAATCATCATCATGTCTTAACAACCGATGATACTGTTTTATCTTGTTATTGATATTTATCATTAAATTTAGTTAATGAGCTATTTTATTATACGCCAATTCCCAAACGAAATGCAACAAAGTAAATCCTTGGTCATACATAGATAAAATTACTGTAATGACCCCATAAGAGATACTGTTGTATGAAGGGAAAACATTTGAACTTACATGAGCGTTTTTATATCGAAAAACGAATAATTGACGGTGTTACTCAGGCCACTATTGCTAGAGAATTGGGGCTTTCTCGTTCAACTGTCAGCAGGGA
>NZ_NHNG01000408.1:0-724 GCF_002287155.1 Arsenophonus sp. ENCA | reverse complement strand
TGTTTTTTATAAGTATCAAAATTAAAATTAATAAAAGCAGAAAGGTAATTATTCTTAAAATTATGGATTTGATTATTTGCTTTATCAATAAAAGCCTGCATTTTAGCTAAATGTAAGATATTTTCTTTTTTTAACCTGATTTCACCCGATAAAACATCTATTTTAGAAGGTAAAATCATCATGATCCCACTCTCTCCAATATCTAAACAGCAAATCTCTTGATTTCCTTTTGAACTAATACGAAGTTCTGTTTTACTTACTGCCGTAACATAATAAAGAACTGGATTTTCTAATAAAATTTCGTCATATTTTATCCACATACATTCACTCTGCCGCAAAACTTGCTCCTTAACATGAAACCAGCTTCTAGCAAAAAACACGATCTCATTAAACCTTATAATAACCCAAAGATCACAACCAAATTATGACGAAATCATGACTATTTACATTTAATGTTCAATGTTAAACGCTGAAAACTATCCTTTATTGTATTTGAAGAACAAATACCCTCTTTAAATACAGGTAATATTCTGCCAATACTTTGCATATAAAGCCCACTTTGCCGCTTATCATGGTTAGGAATTTCGTATAAATAATCATTCTTTGCATTTAAATCAATAAGTTTTACATCACTATTAAAACAATATCCTCTACCATAAATGGTTATAATCAAATTTTCCTGTTTAAACAATTTTCTCAATGAATATATACAACGAACAACTGA
>NZ_NHNG01000212.1:0-726 GCF_002287155.1 Arsenophonus sp. ENCA | reverse complement strand
CGGATTGTAGACAATAAAGGTTTGGGCACTAAAGCCAATTTGTGTGCTGACTTTTCCATCTTTTAACTCAGCGCCAGTTACCATGCCTGCATCATATGAAACGCCGTCATAAACTATTTTTACCAAGTTAGTGAAAGTCGCGGAGGCTTCTCCCTTTTTCATGTCGTATTTGGCTTGTAGCGAGTTCTGCGCCGCTGCCCAAGACTTATCCGCTGTCGCTCTGACCTGATGGATAGACTCGGCTAAGGCTTTAGTCTCGGTTACCACGTAATTGTCAACCCTGACAATTTCGGCTTTCATCTTGCCGTTTTGACGCATGAAATACTGTGTATTGCCGTTAAGTCCTTTTGCGTTTTCCAGTATCGCTTCGGTGCTGCTGTCTATTCCTTTTTTTAACTGTTTAATGGCTTCCGTATCGTTAATTTTTTTGTCAATTTCTGCTAAAATATCACCCGGTAAACTATCCGGTTTGCCTGATGCTTCAACAAAAAGTGATTTTCCATAACTATTTATCGTGCGAATATAGAAAAAATACTCGTGACCAACGTTAAGATTCTCCTGAGTCCAAAACTGCCCTTGTCCGACTTTAGTGGCATGATTAATGACTTCATGTTCTGAGGCGTCTGGCAATTTTGTATCGCTAAACCAAAATTCAAATGTACTGCCATAGGCGGCTGAATCACCTAACCTAGGAGCAGCAGTTAATGAAAACATGCCAACAGTGAT
>NZ_NHNG01000643.1:0-12273 GCF_002287155.1 Arsenophonus sp. ENCA | reverse complement strand
CTTTTTTTGTCTATAGAAGGTTCAACTAATCGCCATAGGTCTTTAGGGCGGAAACATCTACTTTTTAACCATCGGCTAACCGTGTCATGAGATAAAGGCGATGGGCTGACTTCTGATAACGCCAAACTAGAGTATCTTACACTGCTTACTTGCAAGAATATTTTATAGATATCTTTAATGCATGGATAACCGGACAAAATATGAACATCCTGATTTTTTCTTGTTTTTAAATTTATACTTCTTTTTTAGAGACTGCGAAACTCGTGTGAATTTAATTATCGCTATAGCGACATAAATTCAGAGCAAGCGCGTATTTTTGTTGGTGTCCGGTTGAGCTATGGGGTTGACGAATCTGCTGATATTGTTGCTGACTTACAACAAGCGGATTATGAAGTTACCGATCTTTCCCATGATGAAATGGCTAGGCTCCATGTGCGTTATATGGTGGGTGGGCGCCCGTCAAAGCCACTGAATGAACGGCTATTAAGTTTCGTCTTTCCGGAGTCACCTGGCGCGCTACTTAAGTTTTTGCAAACATTAGGTAGCTATTGGAATATTACCCTTTTCCATTATCGCAGTCATTGCACTGATTATGGGCGTGTTTTAGCGGCATTTGAACTATCCGGTTCTGAAGCCCTTTTTGAGCACCATCTCGCTGCATTGGGTTATGAATATTATGATGAAACCAATAATACTTCATTCCAATTTTTTTTAGCGCCGCATAGTCAGTTATTGACTGCGCATATTGGTAACAGTTAGCAACTGCCAGAATGCTCGAATTAATGGTTCATTAAGACGTTTATTTAAAACACAAACGCCAAGATCAAAAGGTTCAACGGGTGAAATAGGGTCAAGTTGTAGAATACGATGGCAGATCGATTCAGGGCTATTATCGACCACAACCTTTGGTATTAATGCAATACCACAACCGAGCGCAACCATTGATACAATAGCTTCATGGCCTGACACTGTAGCGTAAATTAACGGATTATTAATAGCTTGGTGTTGAAACCAAAGTGCAATTCTTTGGCGGGCAGGTCCGTGTTCTGGCAGGATAAAGGGAATTTGTTGCCAGTTCGGTTGTGGTTGTGTAATTTGTTGACGGCTCGTTCCAGCTAATGATGGGGCAATCAAAACCAACGGAATTTCACCTAATTTGTTAAATAAAATATTATCAGGTAGTTTTTCAGGTTTACCGGCAATCGCCAAATCGGCAGCTTGGCTGGCAACTTTATTGACCGCATCCGCTGCGTCGCCAGTGGTTAATTTAATTTCGATTAAAGGATTTTCTAATCTAAAGTTATCCAGGAGCTTAGGTAAGTGACTATAGGCGGCAGTGACTGAGCAAAATAGGCGTAATTCACCGGTCAATAAGGAACTCTGTTGGTTAAGTGAGTGACGAAGTTGCTGATATTCAAACAGTGTTTGCTGGGCAAATTGTTTAAATTGTTTTCCTGCTTCGGTGAGGCGTACGGTTCTATTATCACGCATAAATAAAATGTGACCAAAACTTTCTTCCAGACGTTGTATTTGGCGAGATAATGTAGATGGACTGATATGCATTGCATTAGCAGTGCGTCCGAAGTGACAGCTATCAGCCAGATGTAAAAATAACTTTAGATCGCGAATATTCATCACGCCTCCTGTGATAAAAAGTGACAAACTGATGTTGCAATTTTTGCAATATAATATTTTAAATATATCAATTTACGCAATATTTTTGATCGCATATAGTGATCATATAAACGCTTCTTTGTTAAATAACCTGAGAATAAAACAATAGAAAATGTACAATAACCTACTGAAATTATGAAGGAAATTAATCGATGGCTAATTATTTTAATACCCTAGATCTGCGCCAACAATTATTACAATTAAGTAAATGTCGTTTTATGGCCCGTGATGAATTTGTTGATGGAACCAGTTATTTAAAAGATAAAAAAATTGTGATTGTTGGCTGTGGTGCGCAAGGTCTAAACCAGGGATTGAATATGCGTGATTCAGGTCTGGATATTGCCTATGCATTGCGCAAAGAAGCGATTGAAGAAAAGCGCCCTTCATGGTGTCAGGCGGTAGAAAATGGTTTTATTGTTGGTAGTTACGAAACATTAATTCCACAAGCGGATTTAGTCATTAATTTAACCCCGGATAAACAACATTCTGCTGTGATACAAGCCATTCAGCCATTAATGAAACCGGGTGCAGCATTAGGTTACTCACATGGTTTCAATATCGTTGAGGTAGGTGAACAGATCCGCCAGGATATTACTGTTATTATGGTTGCGCCGAAATGCCCGGGAACCGAAGTACGTGAAGAGTATCTGCGTGGTTTTGGCGTACCAACGTTGATTGCCGTTCATCCGAAAAATGATCCGCAAGGTGAAGGAATAGCCATTGCGAAAGCATGGGCTGCTGCTACCGGAGGTCATCGCGCGGGTGTGCTTGAATCCTCTTTTGTTGCCGAAGTAAAATCAGATCTGATGGGTGAACAAACCATCTTGTGTGGCATGCTTCAAGCTGGCTCCTTGCTTTGTTATGACAAAATGGTTGCAGACGGTATTGAGCCGGGTTATGCAGGAAAATTATTACAATATGGTTGGGAAACGATCACCGAAGCCTTAAAGCACGGCGGTATTACACTGATGATGGATCGTTTATCTAATTCAGCTAAATTGCGGACATTTGCATTATCTGAACAGCTAAAAAAAATCATGGCGCCATTATTTCAACTACATATGGACGATATTATGTCCGGCAAATTTTCATCTACGATGATGGCAGATTGGAATAATAATGATAAAAATTTACTGTCTTGGCGGGCAGAAACTAGGCAAACAGCGTTTGAAAATTATCCAGAATATAATGGGAAAATTTTAGAGCAGGATTATTTTGACCATGGTCTTTTATTAGTTGCGATGACCAAAGCCGGGGTTGAATTAGCCTATGAAACTATGCTGCAAGCCGGTATTATTGAGGAGTCTGCTTATTATGAATCATTACATGAATTACCATTGATTGCGAATACCATTGCACGGAAACGTTTATATGAGATGAATGTCGTTATTTCCGATACTGCAGAATATGGTAATTATCTATTTTCTTTTGCTGCAATACCTTTACTCAAGGATTTTATGGCAACTTTACAGCCAGGTGACTTAGCGAAAAATATGGCCGCTAGCCACATTGATAATAGGCAATTGCGGGATATCAATGCAGCGATCCGTAGTCATCCCATTGAGGTCATAGGTAATAAACTGCGTAATTATATGACTGATATGAAAGGTATTGGTTCTGTTGCGTAATGTAAACGGTAGATTTTATCTACCGCGCTATTGATAGGCTAAAAATATAGCTACGCAATTTTTAAGTTTCTCCATTATACGATTGAAGTTAGAGTGTAATTCAAACGGACACAGATTTTTCGCTTGCCATAATAATGTAAACCACTATCGGGTATTGCTATATACCCGTATTTGGTGGGAGTTTCAAACCGAAATATCTGCCGATAGAGTCAGTACTCGAGTGGAAAGGGAATAAAAAGCGATATGATACAACATTCACTGCCTATGATTAATGTATTGATCATTAACACAATGAACAGTAAAAAAATAACGACATTAGCATTAACGATGGAGCAATAAATAGTAGAAAGTAAAAAAGAGAAGAACAAGATAGACAAACTTTTATCTAGTGCCGGTAAATTATTTACATAAGTAATTTAATGTTAGTTATATCATTCATCTTTCCTATGATGTTGATTTGGAATTCACCGACTCCATCACCATCATGATCCAACATTAATTTTGTTAGATTTTCTTGTTCACTGTAACTAAATAACATTTCATTTTTTCTATGAGTAAAATGATCGACTAATTGAATAGCAACAAAATTATCATCAGGGTCTATGTTAAGTGTGGAAATATCAATTTTGTCTTTACCCATCTCAAAATCAGTAATGGTATCTGGCGATTCAGACAAAGAATCATCTAGTGACAAGTAGTTAAAAGTATCATTACCCTCACCACCAGTTAATCTATCAGCGCCTTTATCGCCGTATAAATTATCATTACCACTATCTCCAAATAGGTGATCGTTACCACTACCACCAAATAATTTGTCATCACCACTACCTCCGGATAGGTGATCATTGCCACAACCGCCGAATAAAATATCGTTCCCCTTACCACCGGATAATTTATCATCGCCGTTATTACCAAATAACGTATCGTTACTATCACTACCGTATAGATCATCGTTTTTGTCAGTACCATAGCGCATTGAATTATCTGGCATATAAGAATTTCCTTTATTTAGTTGTATCTGATTAGATTAGAAAATTAGGCTAAAAGTACTCGTAGCTTTTACTGCATTTGTGCAGATTTTTCAAATTTTTGATTTTTTAAAAGAGGGTTAGTGGGTAGTTGTCATAAATACTCCCACTTTTAAGTAGTAACTACAATGATAGTTTTGCACTCATAGTTAGTTCAAATATACTAGAGAGTTTAGCCTGGAGTAAATTAACGACAATAAAACCCTAACTAATTGTTTTAAAGTTTTTTTATTAAGGGTATGAAATAGCTTTGGAAAAGTTGCCCTAATTCGTCATGATTCAAAGGTAGAACAACTTTATCTCTGATATGGGTTTTCAGCGATTATATTTTCATTACTCAATAGCGGGTTTTTTTATGACATTTTTTACTGATTTCCTTTCTGATACAATTTTAACTTATGATCAATAATGACAAATACTCAGTTAATACGCTATGCGATTAAATTACAATCAACAACAAGCGGTTGAATATGTTGACGGTCCCTGTTTAGTGCTGGCTGGCGCGGGCTCAGGAAAAACTCGCGTTATTACCAATAAAATAGCCTACTTAATTCGTCATCGTGGATATTTACCACGTCAGGTGGTGGCAGTCACTTTTACCAATAAAGCCGCCAGAGAGATGAAAGAACGGGTAGGACAAACGCTAGGAAAAAAAGAAACCAGAGGATTAATTGTTTCAACTTTTCATACCCTAGGATTGGAAATTATTAAACGGGAACATAGCGCATTAGGCATAAAAGCCAATTTTTCATTGTTTGATGAACACGATCAAATGGCTTTGCTAAAAGAGCTAACCTTTGATTTATTGGCAGATGATAAAGATCTGTTACGTCAATTAGCGTCAACAATTTCTAACTGGAAAAGTGATTTATTAACTGCCAGACAAGTTATGGCGCAGGTAAAATCGGAAAAAGATCAGCTGTTTGCTGAATGTTATCGGCGCTATGAATTACATTTATCGAGCTGCAATGTGCTGGATTTTGATGATTTAATTACTAAACCAACTCGCTTGCTCGATGAGAATGAAGAGGTGCGTTCGCGTTGGCAGCAAAAGATCCGTTATCTGCTGGTGGATGAATATCAAGATACCAATACTAGCCAATATCAACTGGTTAAATTGTTAGTGGGTAAACGTGGACGTTTTACCGTTGTTGGTGATGATGATCAATCTATTTATTCCTGGCGTGGTGCTCATCCACAAAATTTAGCGTTACTAAAAAACGACTTCCCTCAGCTTAATGTGATCAAATTGGAGCAAAATTATCGCTCTTCTGGCCGGATTTTGAAAGCCGCTAATATATTGATTGCTAATAATCCACATGTTTTTGATAAAAAGTTATTTTCTGAATTGGGTTATGGTGAAGCGCTAAAAGTTATCACGGCTAACAATGAAGATCATGAGGCAGAACGTGTGATCGGTGAATTGGTTGCCCACCATTTTATCAATAAAACCCAATATAAAGATTATGCTATTTTATATCGTGGTAACCACCAATCACGACTATTTGAAAAATTATTGTTACAAAATCGTATTCCTTACCGTATTTCAGGTGGCACTTCATTTTTTTCACGGGCAGAAATTAAAGATATATTGGCTTATTTGCGGATCCTCACTAATCCAGATGATGATAGTGCATTTCTCCGTATTGTTAATACACCGAAACGTGAAATTGGGCCAAAAACCATCCAAAAATTGGGTGAATGGGCGATTTTACGCCAAAAAAGCCTGTTTAATGCTAGCTTTGATGTCGGCCTTGAACAAACTTTAACCGGCCGTGGTTTGACAGCATTGCAACATTTTACCCATTGGTTAGCCAATATTGCCAAACGTGCTGAACGCGAGCCACTGCTTGCCGTCAGAGATCTACTGCATGACATTGATTATGAAAGCTGGTTATACGAGACATCAACTAGCAGCAAAGCGGCTGAGATGCGGATGAAAAATGTTACTCAACTGTTTGGTTGGATGGATGAAATGGTTAATGGCAACGATATCGATGAGGCGATGACCTTATCGAAGGTTGTCTCGCGTTTTACATTGCGGGATATGATGGAGCGTGGAGAAACGACAGAAAATTTAGATCAGGTACAATTAATGACTCTGCATGCCTCAAAAGGACTAGAGTTTCCTTACGTTTTTTTAGTTGGTATGGAAGAGGGGTTGTTACCCCATCAAACCAGTATTGATGAAGATAATATCGATGAAGAACGCCGTCTTGCTTATGTAGGGATAACCCGTGCTCAACGAGCGTTATTTTTTACTCATTGTCGGGAGCGACGTCAATATGGTGAACTTATTCGACCAGAAATTAGTCGTTTTTTACATGAGTTACCTCAAGATGATTTGCTCTGGGAACAAAATAAAAAGATAGTTACTGTAGAACAGCGAATGGAAAAAGGACAGTCTGCGATTGCTGATATCAGAGCGAGATTGGGGTTAAATAAAAAATAAATTTTGCTAACTAAAAAAGATTGAGTTTATTCAGTTTGTCCTTCTAGTATCAAAGGCCAATTGATATTACTTTGCCATTGAATTTCTTGTTGTAAATTTTCATAACAAAGTGGATGTTCCAATAACCATTGATGAGGTAATGTTAGGATCAAGGTTTCTTTATTTGCTCTAAATTTGCTCTAAGCCGTAATAACGGTATGGTATTGTCACGACGAGGAAGAGTAAAAATAATCGCTAGTCTCAAAAGGCGACAAAGAAGAATAGCATGTTGGTGGGGGATCGCGTTTTGTTGAGTCAATTCCGCTAACTCAATTGGGCCAGTTTGATTTTTTAGCAAAGCCGCTAACAAGCGTTTTTGCGTAAGCGTATAACCTGGCATATCAAGATGGCTGATCAGATAATGGGCATGGTTGGTAGCATGACGAGCGTCAATACTTAAGCCAATTTCATGTAGAGCGCTGGCACCTTTTAATAGCTCATCAACTTGGTGATTATCACGATAAAAGCTTTTCTTTAATTGTGAATAAAAATATTCGGTTAGCCTTTTTACCCGATTAGCCTGCTCAATATCAACTTGAAAACGATGTTGAATATTAGCGAGTGTAACTGCGCGTATATTCTGTTTTGCAGGCAGATCAAGCATGTTATAGATTAATCCTTCACGCAATGCTCCCCCTGCTAATATCATATGATCGATTTTTAATTCTACAAATATGGCGATTAGAATAGCTAAACCACTGGGAAAAACTAGCGCACTTTCTAGTGTTAACCCCTTGATTTCCAACTCTTCTAATTTTCCTGAGGTGATTGCCACTTTTTTTAATAATTGTAATTTATATAGCGTAATACGTTCATCCATACCAGCGGCCAGCATAATTTCTTGAATCGCCTGTATTGTACCTGAAGCGCCGACACAAATTTGCCAACTTTGCTCAATAAGTTGGTTCGCGATAGGTTTAATGATCTTATGCGCGGCAGTTTCAGCTTGCGCAAAATTTTCTTCGGTTAGATTAGGATCTTTAAAATAGTGTTCAAGCCAGGTAACGCAACCCATATTAAGGCTAACAAGTTGATTATGTTTAACATTAGTACCGGTAATGATTTCAGTACTACCACCCCCAATATCTATCACTAGTCGTTTATCTGAACCGCCAGTGGTATATGCTACTCCCTGATAAATGAGTTGAGCTTCTTCTTCTCCAGTAATGATTCTGATGGGATGCCCTAAAATATTTTCTCCCTGCTTAATAAAGAGGTCGGCATTCTTAGCGAGACGAAGTGTTGCTGTAGCAACAATTTGCACTTGTTCAGTAGGAATATCTTGTAAATACTCGGAAAAAAGATGCAGACATTGCCAGCCACGATCCATGGCTTGTTGAGATAAATAGTTATTTTCATCGAGACCTGCGGCCAGTCTGACTTTACGCTTGATGCGAGCAAGGGTCTGTACATAACCAGAAATTTCTCGTACTACTAACATATGAAAGCTGTTAGAACCAAGATCGATTGCTGCATAAAGCGATGATTTTAACATAATATTTATTAGCTCGGACGTTTACGATTGTTGCGTGAATTATTCTGTCGGCTTTGGCTATTATTGTTACGACGTGTTCCATTAGTACGTGGACGACGACGTGGTTTTGGTGTAGGTAAATCTTGTAATAATGCTTCACTGTTGTATTTGCTGACAGGGATTTGATGCTGAATATACTCCTCAATTGCAGGTAAATTTAAAGAATACTCTTCACAAGCCAGACTAATTGAATGACCACTCTCACCGGCGCGGCCGGTACGACCAATACGATGAACATAATCTTCACAATCATCAGGTAGATCATAATTAAATACATGAGTGACAGATGGGATATGTAAACCTCTGGCGGCAACATCTGTTGCAACTAAGATATCTAAATGGCCTTGAGTGAACTGTTCAAGAATGCGTAGCCGTTTTTTTTGTGCTACATCGCCAGTTAATAAGCCAACGCGGTGACCATCAGCAGCAAGATGAGCCCAGATATCTTCACAGCGATGTTTGGTATTAGCAAAAATTATACATCTTTCGGGCCACTCTTCCTCGATTAACGTTTGTAACAGACGCATTTTTTCTTTGTTAGAAGGATAGAAAAGTTCTTCTTTAATGCGATGACCTGTTTTTTGTTGAGGTTCTACCTCAATATATTCGGGTTGATTCATTTGTTCAAATGCCAGTTCTTGAACACGATAAGAAAGTGTTGCGGAAAAGAGTAAATTCAAGCGTTGAGTGGCGGGTGGCATTCGACGAAATAGCCAACGAATATCTTTAATAAAACCAAGATCATACATACGGTCAGCTTCATCAAGTACAACCACTTGAATCAGACCTAAATGAACGTGGCCTTGTTTGGTATAATCGATTAAGCGCCCGGTCGTACCGATAAGAATATCTACACCCGACTGGAGCACATGCAGTTGTTCGTCATAGCCATCACCACCATAAGCTAAACCCATTTTTAAGCCCGTTATAGCGGCTAATTCTTTTGCATCAGTATATATCTGAACCGCTAATTCTCGTGTAGGAGCCATAATTAGCGCTCTGGGTTGGTTAACTTGTCGTTCTGAATTTGTTAGATGTGTTAGTAAATAATGAAATGTCGAGGTAAGAAAAGCCAATGTCTTACCCGTTCCTGTTTGTGCCTGCCCCGCAACATCACGGCCTTCGACAGTAAAAGGCAATGTTGACGCTTGTATTGGCGTACAGTTATGAAAGCCATTTTTATTAAGGGCTTCAATAACTTTAGGGTGTAAGGCGAAGTCTATAAACTTCTTGTCTGTCAAATGTGTTTTACTCATAGTGTGTTAGAATATCAGTTAACGGTTGCTTTATGAAAGAAGATTGTTTGAAATAAAGCAAACATGGTTAAATTAATGTTAGACTGAAATGGCATAAAAATTTTATCCTTGGAGTATAGCAATGAGCGACAAAGTTATTCATCTATCTGATGGAGATTTTAATACAAAAGCCCTAGGGGCAGCAAAGCCAGTATTAGTTGATTTTTGGGCAGAATGGTGTGGCCCTTGTAAAATGATTGCTTCCATTTTAGACGAAATTGCTGATGAATATGCAGCTAAATTGATTATTGGAAAATTGAATGTTGACGATAATCCTGAAACAGCGACTAAATATGGTATTCGTAGCATTCCTACTTTAGCACTTTTTAAAGACGGTGAGCTGATTAATAAGCAAGTTGGTCTTTTGTCTAAAACTCAATTAAAAGAATTTTTAGACAAAAACATCTAATTTCCCGTAAAATATTAACAACAGACGTTTAGTAGGCTAATATTTTTCTCAATTTGCTATTAGATGTTTGCTTTTTATACAATTCATAGCTAGACGTCTGCTTTGAAGCATGGTAATTTAGCGTCACTACTTAATATGATACGCGTTTTTATCTTAATGTGTACATATTGAATATGTTATTGTATAGACATATTTGTTATCTCTGGATAATCTATATCCTACAATGGTTTGAGTTCCATTGACTCTCATAGAAATAATTCTTTTAGACAGACATGTTCCATTTGTTATTTGCTTGGTGCTGCTGTGTAGGGCCTAAGAAGTAAAAAGTGAGATTTTCTCATCAACTTTGAGATGAATTCTTATAGTCTTATTCTGTCTTTGCTGTATAAAGAGTGCTATCTAAGGTAGTAAATTAACAAATTACTGCGACTACATCAATTTATATCCTAATGAAATTGATATATTCATCAAGAATCGTTAAGGTTTTTGTATTTTTATTTAAATAGGCACTTAGAGATTGCTATACTATTTATTGTTCATAGTTCAAAAAATATACCCCGAGTTTAAGAACCCACCATTATGAATCTTACCGAATTAAAAAATACGCCGGTATCTGAATTGATTACTCTTGGCGAAAGTATGGGGCTAGAGAACCTAGCCCGCATGAGAAAACAGGATATTATTTTCTCGATTTTGAAGCAGCATGCGAAAAGTGGAGAGGATATTTTTGGTGATGGCGTGCTAGAAATTTTGCAGGATGGATTTGGATTCCTTCGTTCTGCTGACAGCTCTTATCTAGCAGGTCCTGATGATATTTATGTTTCTCCTAGTCAGATTCGTCGCTTTAATCTACGAACAGGAGATACCATATCAGGAAAAATTCGTCCTCCCAAGGAAGGCGAACGCTATTTTGCCCTACTAAAAGTTAATGAAGTCAATTTTGATAAACCTGAAAACGCCCGTAGTAAAATCCTGTTTGAAAATCTAACACCGCTGCATGCTAATAACCGTCTACGTATGGAGCGAGGCAATGGTTCAACAGAAGATTTGTCTGCTCGTGTTCTGGATTTGGCCGCACCGATTGGGCGTGGGCAGCGTGGTTTAATTGTTGCTCCACCAAAAGCAGGTAAAACCATGTTATTGCAGAATATTGCAGCTAATATTGCCAATAATTATCCAGACTGTGTTTTGATGGTGTTGCTAATTGATGAGCGACCAGAAGAAGTGACCGAAATGCAACGCCTGGTTAAAGGTGAAGTTATTGCATCAACCTTTGATGAACCTGCATCTCGTCATGTTCAGGTTGCTGAAATGGTAATAGAAAAAGCTAAGCGCTTAGTTGAACACAAAAAAGATGTCATCATTCTTTTAGATTCGATTACGCGTCTTGCTCGAGCTTACAACACAGTGGTTCCTTCCTCTGGAAAAGTATTGACTGGTGGGGTGGATGCAAATGCTTTGCACCGTCCGAAACGTTTTTTTGGTGCTGCACGTAATGTAGAAGAAGGTGGAAGCCTAACGATAATTGCTACAGCATTAGTTGATACCGGTTCCAAAATGGATGAAGTAATCTACGAGGAGTTTAAAGGCACCGGCAATATGGAGCTACATTTGTCGCGGAAAATAGCGGAAAAACGTGTTTTCCCGGCGATTGATTATAATCGTTCTGGTACTCGTAAGGAAGAATTATTGACCTTACCGGATGAGTTACAGAAGATGTGGATATTGCGTAAAATTATTCATCCTATGGGTGAAATTGATGCAATGGAATTTTTAATTAATAAATTGGCAATGACGAAAACGAACGATGAATTTTTCGATTTTATGAAGCGTTCTTAAATTGCTGTTTGTTTAATGAGTTATTGAAAAGCGCCACTTTTATGTGGCGTTTTATTTTGTTCGTTTTTGTTATCCGATAGCATCTATTTTGGTCACGAGTTTCGCAGTCTCTAAAAAAGAAGTATAAATTTAAAAACAAGAAAAAATCAGGATGTTCATATTTTGTCCGGTTATCCATGCATTAAACTAGTTGCTGAATAGAGACTTGCATTTTTTATCACGCTATTGAGAATAAAAAGAGGTTTAACTTAGAGAATAAAGGTTTGAAATGATCAACAAAGAGCGGCTGTTACGAGATAATCGTTTATGTAAAGCAATCATTGGATTATCAGTCGAAGAATTGAAAAATTTAGCCGCTGAATTTTCAGCTTGTTA
>NZ_NHNG01000392.1:0-728 GCF_002287155.1 Arsenophonus sp. ENCA | reverse complement strand
GGTTGAGTCGTGGTTGGATCATCAATACAAACTTTAAGAGCATCAGCTCTAGTCCAACGACTACTTTTAAATTCTATGTTAGTCATTTTATATCCTCAAAATAAATATCCTACAAAACACGATTAATAAAAAATTTAATAAAGTCATTTTTTTATTTTGTTACTTATTAAAATAATTAGTAAAGATAATTTTGTTATTTTTTAATTTGACATTAAAGATAAGTTTTTTTCATTAATACATTAAAATATTTCCAAGTTTATTTTGTTATTCTAATGTTTTTTTAATTTAAAATTTAATTAAATAAAAATAAAAATAAAAATAAAAATAAAAATAAAAATAAAAATAAATTTTAAAAAAATTAAATGAAAAATTGCCATTAGCATTTTCTAAGATATTCATCCTATTGCTAACATAATGAAAATTTTAGCGCTAAATTGCAACATTCAACGATAAATAGTAAAACCTTCAATACCAACGCCTAAAATAGACTAGCGAAAACTTGTTTTAATAGGAAAAAATTTTAATGCTTTTTAACAGTAATTATTCTGCTATCATCATTATTGATAATAGAATTCAATACTACTAAATTTTACGGAAAAATGGATTTATTATTAGCTGCATGTACATCAGCTAATAATATAATCATCAGTTAAGACTATTATATATTGGGGCACCTCGAAAAACTCAAGATTTTCAATTAACCCTTGGCTTTCATTCTAAATAATTAG
>NZ_NHNG01000118.1:0-3615 GCF_002287155.1 Arsenophonus sp. ENCA | reverse complement strand
AAAAACAAGAAAATAAAATAATCTCGGGCATCCGTATTACGGTTGAACACGCCATCGCGGGTATCAAGCGCTTCGGTTGTATGACCCAAATTTTACGGAATCGTAGACCCTTTATTGATGATACCTTTTTACTCCTTAGTGCCGGTCTTTGGAATTTCCATCTCAGAACAGCCTAAAATTTACTTCAATCACCGAAATACCCTTATTTCACTATTAAGCAACACGCTTAATGTCTTTGTTATAGAGAGCTGCTTTAGCACATACAGCAAAAGTTGTTAAGGCTTCAAATGAAAAATATTGTAATGATTATTCAAAACTATTTAACCCGTTATCATGTTATGTAAAATCGTTAAATCTTATTGGAAAAGGAGAACTAAAGCTTGTAACCAGAGTCTATGATTATAAAATGTGTCATGAATCACATTTTTGTGACTTCAAGATCAACAAAGGGGAGGAAAAAGTTGAATGAAGATTTTTCACCGTTATAATCCACTGAAGATTGCGCGTTACGTTAAGATATTATTTCGTGGTCGATTGTATATCAAAGATATGGGAGTATTTGAATTTGACAAAGGAAAGATATTACCCCCTAGAATTAAAGATAAGCGGCATTTCAACATAATGAATGAAATCAATAAAGAAGTCCTTATCCTCCAGACAGAAATAGGTTAACTCATCTGATAAATTGTGCGCCACATCCTCAGTGGCGCAAATAAAATACAAACTAATCATGACCTAACAATTTTAATCCATAAGTTTTACGACAGATCGGATTAGCAAAAAGTGTTTTACTATACTTCGCTTTACTCGCTTCATGTTAAATTTAATGCTTACCAACCACATTTCATTTTGTGGCTGGCGTTTAATAATTTGGTCTTGGATCTGTCAACAGCGATGTTTTGATTAGTATAAAGATTATAACTTTAAACAAAATTAAATTTATGTGTGCGTTTTTGTTAAAAAATTGAAGTAGTATATATACTTTATCAGCTTATCAACACTTGTTGATGGAACATATCAATCTCAAAGAAGAGAAAGGTTTTCTCCTATGCAAAAAACTGTTTTAGCACTACTTATTAGTCTGTCTGCTCTGACAGTCTCCTCCTTTGCTGTTGCCAAAGACGTTACTTACGGTGAACAAAAAATCATACTGTCTGATTCCATTTCTCCGGGTAATGATTTTTATCAATATGTTAATCAAGATTGGATAGCTCATACAAAAATCCCAGCTGGAATGTCACGTATTAATTCCTTTGTTGAGTTATATCTCAAAACAGAAAAACAGCTGCAAGCACTGATAAATAAACTTGAAGTTCAACCGGAGAGTGAGCTTAATCATAATCAACGCAATATTCGTAATCTTTATCGCAGTTATTTAAATGAAACTGCAGTTGAAAAAACAGGTTTAATGCCGGTACAAAATGCCCTGAATGCTATCAAGCAGGCAAAAACTCACGCTGATATTACTAATTTGATGGCAAAACCAGGTTATATGCCATTTATTTCCTATTGGGTTGGATTGGATGCAAAAGTACCTGATACCTATGTTCTTTATCTGGGACAAGGTGGTTTAGGCCTACCAAATAGAAATTACTATCTGGATAACACTAAACAGATGGAGACTATCCGTCACGATTACGTCGCTTATATTGCCACTATTTTACATTTAGCGGGAGAAGGCGAAAAAGAAGCACAGTTAAAGGCTAAGCAGATTTTTGCGTTAGAAAAATCGTTGGCAAAAGTTTATTGGACACCAGAAGCTGAACGTGACACGTTGAAAAATTATCATCCAATGACGCTTAGCCAACTGAAAAAGTTTACGCCAGATTATCAATGGCAGGGGTTTATTCAACAATGGAAACTTTCAGATGAACAGTTGGCGAAAGTTATTGTAGAAAATGACAGTGCAGTTGAACAGCTGGCAAAAATATTGGTTAATACCCCACTATCTACCCTACAAAACTACTTAGTTTTCCATTATCTGAGTAGTAAAGCCAATTACTTGAATCAAGCGTTTTCTGATGCTCGGTTTAATTTTTATTCAACTCGATTAAATGGTATTAAACAGCAGCGTTCACGTAAAGAACGGGCATTGGAAGTCGTGAATAAACTACAAGGAGAGCCGTTGGGGCAGCTTTATGTTGCAACATATTTTGATCCTGATGCTAAAAATAAGATCCAAAATCTGGTGAGTTATGTTAAAGGAACCTTTAAAACACGTTTGCAAAATAATGACTGGATGGATAAACGGACTTGCCAAGAAGCACTCAAAAAGCTTAACCAATTTACGGTTAAAATTGGTTACCCTGAAAAATGGCATGATTTTAGTACGTTGCATTTGCAACCAGATACATTATTCGACAATTATCTGCAAGTACAAAACTGGCTCTATCAAGATAATATGAGCCGGATCGGTGAAAAAGTCAGAAAGTGGGAATGGGGGATGACGCCACAAACAATTAACGCTTATTATAATCCAGTTCAGAATGAAATTGTTTTCCCGGCGGCTATTTTGCAAGCGCCATTTTTTGATCAAAATGCTGATCCTGCTTATAACTATGGTGCCATTGGTGCGGTGATCGGGCATGAGATGGGACATGGTTTTGACGATCAAGGCCGTCTTTATGACGGAACAGGGCAATTAAGAAACTGGTGGTCAACGGCTTCACAGCAGCATTTTAAAGAAAAAACCGCCAAACTTATAAAGCAGTATAACGGGTTTAAAATTGATGGTTTAGCTGTTAACGGTAAACTTACCCTAGGTGAAAATATTGGTGATCTCGGTGGATTAAATATTGCCCTCAATGCTTATAAGCAATTTTCTAAAGAACATTATCCGAATGGTGAACCGCCGATTATCGATGGAATGACGGGATTACAACGCTTCTTTATAGCCTGGGCGAGAACTTGGCGCGAGTTAGCTAATAAAGAGTCAGAGCGTAATAAGATTATGGCTGATCCCCATAGTCCGAATCCCTATCGTGCCAACGGTGTGGTACGCAATATGGATGATTGGTATGCAGCATTTAATGTAGAAAAAGAGCATAAGCTTTATCTGGCACCTAAAGATCGAATCCATATCTGGTAGACTTCAATATCAGGCTCTATAGCGTAGAGCCTGATAAACTTGCTGCTTTCGGGTAATAACGTTAGAAACACTTCATTTGTATAATCGCAAACATAAACGATATGTGATATTCAACAATGAGGTGAATTAATGATGGATAAATCAATCATCGTTGCTTGTGTACAGGCAGCTCCTGTATTTATGGATTTGGAAGGAACTATTGATAAAACTATCGATTTAATAAAAGAAGCGGCCAGTAGAGGGGCGGAATTGATCGCTTTTCCGGAAAATTGGCTACCTGGTTATCCTTGGTTTCTTTGGTTGGACTCACCTGCCGCGCCAATTCCCAAACGAAATGCAACAAAGTAAATCCTTGGTCATACATAGATAAAATTACTGTAATGACCCCATAAGAGATACTGTTGTATGAAGGGAAAACATTTGAACTTACATGAGCGTTTTTATATCGAAAAACGAATAATTGACGGTGTTACTCAGGCCACTATTGCTAGAGAATTGGGGCTTTCTCGTTCAACTGTCAGCAGGGA
>NZ_NHNG01000567.1:0-730 GCF_002287155.1 Arsenophonus sp. ENCA | reverse complement strand
ATATAATTCGCCATATTCCTCCTGAGGTAACCATCTGGGCAGATACCGGTTTTCAAGGTATAGATAAACAGCATCCTAATACACAAATCCCAAAAAAAGGAACTCGAAAAAGACCTTTATCGCCTGAACAAAAACAAGAAAATAAAATAATCTCGGGCATCCGTATTACAGTTGAACACGCCATCGCGGGTATCAAGCGCCTCGGTTGCATGACCCAAATTTTACGGAATCGTAGACCCTTTATTGATGATACCTTCTTACTCCTTAGCGCAGGTCTTTGGAATTTCCATCTCAGAACAGCGTAAAATTTACTTCAATCACCGAAACACCCTTATTTCACTATTAAGCAACACGCTTTTTGTAATCCTGTGGTTTCGCCCTTGCTGAGTCTTGGACAACGGTTTGTTTCGATGGCCTTTACCCTGAATCTGGCTCCTATAGCCGTTTGCCTTCAGCCAAGCTTCCCGCTCCGCAGAGGGATAGCCTCGGTCGGCGTAGATATTGCGATTGGTGTTGGCCTTGTCAATGACCCTTTCGAAATGCTGACTGTCGTGGGTGCTGGCCGTATCGGTGACGATTTTTCTGATGAATTTGTACTTCTTATCCATGTTTACCGAAAGCTTATAGCCATAATGACTCTTACCGTGTTTTTTAGTCCACGTGGCGTCTAAATCTTTTTGTCGCCGCTTGGTTGGTTTCCAATGAGCAGGCATCGCTTCCTGCTTGAGTT
>NZ_NHNG01000257.1:0-3615 GCF_002287155.1 Arsenophonus sp. ENCA | reverse complement strand
ATCGAGAAGTTAAACAAAATTGTGGTATTGAACGCTGTCAGGCTCGCACGAGCCGAGCGCAAAGAAATCATATTTTTCTCGCTATTTCTGCGTGGTTTGAACAACATAAACGTCGTATATCTGAAAAAATAACCCTTTATCAACAAAATTGGGACGTAATCAAAAATGCTATTGCTGAGCACATCCGTGTTTTATTAGCGTACCCAAATTAGTTTTGTGCGAAACTAGTGAACTAAAAGAAATACTTAGACTTAAATATCGAGCCAAGCTCAGTCATCGCCAGATAGCTCGTAGCTTATCGATATCGCCATCTGCTGTATCACGATATGCTAATCGGGCAGCTCAGCTGGGGATAAAACAATGGCCTTTACCCACAGAATGGGACCCATCTTCCTTACGAAAGGCATTTAGCCAGACTAAAGTGAAGCACGAGTTTCGCACCAACAAATAAACAAGTTATTTTTAAGTTCAATTCGACATAATATATAATTCGCAAAAATTGCTAATTAACACATAAGTTATTGAAATAAATATATATTTTATATTATAAAATATCTTACGGATAAAACATTATTTTAGATATTTTTAGAACTTTATATGCCTGTGCGAAACTCGTGTGAAAATAAGCTTCGTACTCAGTGGCAGGTGAATATTGTCGGTAGCCAGGACGGTTACTTTAAGCCGGAACAACGTGAAATATTATTTGAGCGCATCAAGGCTAGTGGAGCAAAAATTGTTACGGTAGCAATGGGTTCACCAAGGCAAGAAATTTTTATCCGGGATTGTCGACGAGTATATCCTGATGCACTTTATATGGGAATAGGTGGTACTTACGATGTTTTTACCGGACATGTAAAACGAGCACCTAAATTATGGCAACAATTAGGATTGGAATGGTTATATAGATTGCTTTCTCAACCGAGTCGTATCAAACGACAAATAAAATTATTACGCTTTCTGGGTTACTATTATAGTGGCAAACTGTAGTTTTTTATTTGTGTATTATTTCTATCGTAAAGGTTTGTTTTAACAGTAGTAAATTTCAATTCCATCTGCTATGTCTTCTTTTAAATAGGGTATTTGGCTGCCAACTGTTTTTTCATTGTTGAGTAATTAACACTATTTTGATTACATTTATAAATTTTTATTTCGTTATTATTAAAAACATGTTTTCATTACGGCACTATTATCTGTCATTTTGACCATGAAGGTCATATGGTATTAAGTGATTATTGAAAGGGCAGGAAATTGCTATGGGGAAACCGGAACAAGGTCTCAGTCGTGGCCTTGAAGCGAGGCATATTGAACTTATTGCATTAGGTGGAACAATTGGTGTTGGTTTATTTATGGGTTCTGCCAGTACGTTAAAGTGGGCAGGACCTTCTGTATTACTGGCTTATATTGTTGCTGGATTATTTGTTTTTTTTATTATGCGTTCAATGGGAGAAATGCTGTTTCTTGAACCTGTTACTGGCGCTTTTGCCTCGTTTGGTTATAAATATTTGAGCCCCTATTGGGGATGTTTAACTGCATGGGGTTATTGGTTCATGTGGGTCGCTGTTGGGATATCAGAGATCACAGCGATTGGTGTCTACGCGGAATTCTGGTTTCCTGAGGTTCCACAATGGATTTTTGCGTTGATTGCAGTTGTACTTGTTGCATTAGCTAATCTGGCCGCAGTACGTTTGTACGGTGAATTGGAATTCTGGTTTGCTATGATTAAGGTTACCACGATTATTGTGATGATCTTGATTGGATTAGGGTTGATTTTTGTTGGTATTGGCAATAATTTTGAACCGATTGGTTTAGCCAATTTGACTGAGCATGGTGGTTTTTTTGCCGGTGGCTGGCAAGGCTTTTTATTCGCGCTTTGTATTGTAGTTGCCTCTTATCAAGGCGTTGAATTAGTTGGTATTACTGCGGGAGAAGCAAAAAATCCGCAGGTCACATTAAAGAAAGCTATTAATAATATTTTATGGCGAATTTTGATTTTTTATGTCGGTGCTATTTTTATTGTTGTAACGTTATTTCCTTGGACAGAGATTGGTCAGAATGGTAGTCCATTTGTGCTAATGTTTGCCAAAGTAGGCATTGTATCGGCAGCTGCGGTAATTAATTTTGTGGTACTTACAGCGGCATTATCAGGCTGTAATAGTGGCATGTATAGTGGCGGGCGTATGATTTATGCTTTAGCACAGAATGGTCAACTGCCAAAATCTTTATTGAAAGTGACCGCAAATGGTGTGCCTGCACGGTGTATTATGCTAACAATTTTGTGCCTTATTGTTGGCTCAGGTCTCAACTATATTATCCCTGATCCACAAGCGGTTTTTGTATATGTTTATAGTGCAAGTGTATTGCCTGGAATGATACCCTGGTTTGTTATTTTATTGAGTCAATTGCGTTTTCGGCAAGTGCATCAACCGCAATTAGCCCAACATACTTTCAAATCAGTATTATTTCCTTACGTGAATTATTTGACCCTGCTTTTTTTGGCATGTGTACTTGTTGGCATGGCAATTAATCCAGATACGCGTTTATCATTAATTGTTGGCGGCGTGTTTTTATTGATTGTTTCTGTGATCTATTTTTTGAATCGTCTTTTCCGTCATAAAGCAATGAAAAAATGATTAATAATAATCTGTTTTGCTGATTAAAAAATGATGGTAAGGTTAATTTTATGATTGAAATGGATAAAGCATAAGCAAATAATCTTTTTATTTAAAAAATCACTGGACAGCATGCTATTAAATCCGTACTATCCTCACCCGCAACGGCGTTAAGCGCCCGTAGCTCAGCTGGATAGAGCGCTGCCCTCCGGAGGCAGAGGTCTCAGGTTCGAATCCTGTCGGGCGCGCCATTTAATGCGTGCTCTGCTACGGTGTAGTAGATTAATGTTGTATACAATGAATTGAATTTTTAAAGATTTTATGGTGGCTATAGCTCAGTTGGTAGAGCCCCGGATTGTGATTCCGGTTGTCGTGGGTTCGAATCCCATTAGTCACCCCATATTTGTTTTGTGCAGTTTGCGAGGGTGCCGGAATTGGTAGACGCGCTAGCTTCAAGTGTTAGTATCCTTACGGATGTGGGGGTTCAAGTACCCCCTTTCGAACCATAATATAAATAAGTTTTAAAAATTACATAAAAAACATCGTTAAATAGAGATTTTTTTCGGCGAGTAGCGCAGCCTGGTAGCGCAACTGGTTTGGGGCCAGTGGGTCGGAGGTTCGAATCCTCTCTCGCCGACCAAATTTTAAAGAAACCCTGCAATTTATTGCAGGGTTTTTTCTTTTGTGTGCCCAGTATGGGGGCATTCCTGCGAGTGAAAGTTTTGTCATAAGCGTATCATAGCAAATTAAGTGAAGTGCAATTGTATGCCAGCGACCAAATATGGCAGTAAGCGTGTAGCGTAAGTCATGCGTATTACCATGAAGAAGATCACTTATTAACATCGATGGAGATCGCTTTGTGTCATTATCACAGAACCATTTTTTAAATTAACTTCACTGATCTCCATCAGTCAATAGCGTTTGTATTTTTCGCATTGATTCTCCTTTTAGCTCTAATTTGATGCTGCCATGAACCAGCCGATCTAAGATTGCATCTGCATGGGTT
>NZ_NHNG01000268.1:0-730 GCF_002287155.1 Arsenophonus sp. ENCA | reverse complement strand
ATATAATTCGCCATATTCCTCCTGAGGTAACCATCTGGGCAGATACCGGTTTTCAAGGTATAGATAAACAGCATCCTAATACACAAATCCCAAAAAAAGGAACTCGAAAAAGACCTTTATCGCCTGAACAAAAACAAGAAAATAAAATAATCTCGGGCATCCGTATTACAGTTGAACACGCCATCGCGGGTATCAAGCGCCTCGGTTGCATGACCCAAATTTTACGGAATCGTAGACCCTTTATTGATGATACCTTCTTACTCCTTAGCGCAGGTCTTTGGAATTTCCATCTCAGAACAGCGTAAAATTTACTTCAATCACCGAAACACCCTTATTTCACTATTAAGCAACACGCTTAATGTTTCCCGCGATGAGGAAGCTGGAGATAGAGTTTCCCTCCTGCCAGTCGGCCTCTCTTGATCACGAGTTTCGCACAAAACTAATTTGGGTACGCTAATAAAACACGGATGTGCTCAGCAATAGCATTTTTGATTACGTCCCAATTTTGTTGATAAAGGGTTATTTTTTCAGATATACGACGTTTATGTTGTTCAAACCACGCAGAAATAGCGAGAAAAATATGATTTCTTTGCGCTCGGCTCGTGCGAGCCTGACAGCGTTCAATACCACAATTTTGTTTAACTTCTCGATGATAAACTTCAACAGACCAACGGGCATCCATGATAGATTTGACGTATTCACGGGTGGGATTCTCTTTGTTTGTTACTAT
>NZ_NHNG01000803.1:0-12467 GCF_002287155.1 Arsenophonus sp. ENCA | reverse complement strand
AGCACCCACGACAGTCAGCATTTCGAAAGGGTCATTGACAAGGCCAACACCAATCGCAATATCTACGCCGACCGAGGCTATCCCTCTGCGGAGCGGGAAGCTTGGCTGAAGGCAAACGGCTATAGGAGCCAGATTCAGCGTAAAGGCCATCGAAACAAACCGTTGTCCAAGACTCAGCAAGGGCGAAACCACAGGATTGCAAAGACTAGGGCACGGGTTGAACATGCATTTGCGGCGATGGAACAAATGGGTAGAAAACTGATCCGCACCATTGGACAGGTGCGCGCTAATTTTGCCATGACGATGATGGCAGCATGTTACAACCTAAAGCGGTTGGCGTACTTCCAGAGCGCGTGCATCGTGGCTTTCTGACGCCCAGAATGGGTCAAATGGCCCTAGCCAGGGCAATGTGCGATAGAATCAGTAGCGTGATAATCAAAAAAAATCTAATTATTTAGAATGAAAGCCAAGGGTTAATTGAAAATCTTGAGTTTTTCGAGGTGCCCAATATTTTATTACCTACGGTTACTAATCGTGTTCAATTTTAAAATGGAAGTTTATTTTTTTAAGTTATGCAGTGTTTAATTTACGGTAACAATTTCATTATTAATGAAATTTTATTATTAAATATTACGATCGATATATAGCTTGCCCATAGCCAATTGAATCATTGGCTAAATTACCATAAAGTCAGCTCATTTTTAGCAACCTGCTGCAATCTATCACTGAGTAATTCACCATCCGGAAAGCGTAGCTGAGGGGCAATTTCTGCTAAGGGATAAAGCACAAATTCTCGTTCTTTAAGGCCATAATGAGGGATAGTTAAATGCGTTGTCTGAATAACCTGTTGGCCATATAACATAATATCCAAATCGAGAGTTCTTGGCCTCCAACGATCGGCTTTACGCACTCTACCATGCATTAATTCAATCGATTGAGTACGTTTAAGTAGGGTTTCGGGCAATAACTCAGTATCTAACGCGATAACGGCATTGAGATAGTCAGGCTGATCTTGTGGCCCCATCGGTTTAGAGCGATAGAAAGAAGAAACGGCAATTGGTTTGGTATTCGGTAATTGCTGCAATTTTCTAATGGCACTTTGTACTTGTTGTAAGGGGTCATCTAGATTGCTGCCAATGGCGATATAAACACGTTGCATATTTAATTAACTCTGTTGTTTTTTATTGGCTTACGGTTGGTGTGATTTCGACGACGTGTCCAGTTACGACGATGAGTCGGTATACTTCCTAGCTCTGGGATCATTTCATGCTGTAGGTTATTATTGGCTTGTTGAAACTCAGCCCACCAATGAGCCAGTTCTTCTAATTCACGTCGTTGTTCCACGTTGGCGCGTAGCTCCAGAAGATCAAACGCTGCGCGAAATTTTGGGTGTTCAAGTAGCTTATCTGCTTTTTTCCCTTGGCGCCGTGGTAGTCGCAATTGTAGCTGCCAGATATCGCGCATTGTTGAAGTAAGCCGTTTAGGGATAGCGATAGAACGGCATTGTTCATCGAGGATATCATTCATTGCGATCGCAAAGGCTTCGTAATAGGGTAAGCCACTTTCCTGAGAAAGCCTTTCGGCATGTTCTACCAGTGGATACCATAACATGGTAGCAAATAAGAATGCAGGATTAACGCGTTTATTATTTTTTATTCGATAATCAGTATTTTGCAGCACCTGATTAATGATAAGTTCCATCGGTGAATCATCATTGGCGGTGAAATGTCGTTCAACTAACGGAAACAATGATTGAAAGAGACTATAACGCCTTAATTGTTGATAGGTTTGATAACCTTGACCAGTCTGAAGTAATTTGAGCGACTCTTCAAATAGACGTGCAGATGGAATGTCTTTTAATAAAAATGCCAGTTGTGGAATAGGTTTGGCAGTTTCAACATCAATTTGCATATTCAGTTTGCAGGCAAACCGAATAGCGCGTAGCATCCTAACGGGATCTTCTCGATAACGGATTTTTGGATCACCTATTAGGCGAATAGTGCCATTTTTTAGATCCTCAAATCCACCAACATAATCGCGTAGGGTAAAATCGTTAATTCGGTAATATAGGCTATTGATGGTAAAGTCGCGTCGAATGGCATCGTCTTCAATGTTACCAAAAATATTATCTCGCAGTAACATACCACTTTGTGCCTGGTGAGCCATATCCTTATTATTAGTATCAGTTTGCTCATGAGAACCACGAAAAGTAGCAACTTCGATGATTTCATAACCAAACATGATATGCGCTAAACGAAAACGGCGTCCGACTAAACGACAATTACGAAATAATTTGCGAATTTGTTCAGGTGTTGCATTTGTAGTAACGTCGAAGTCTTTAGGTTTTTTACCTAATAGTAAATCTCTGACGCTACCACCGACCAGATAGGCTTCATAGCCAGCATTATTTAGACGATAAAGCACTTTCAGTGCATTGTCACTGATGTCTCTTCGCGAAATAGGATGCTTATCGCGCGGAACTATGGATATTGAAGTATTTATAGCAGAATCGGGTGTCTGTTCATCTGCTAATTGAGCACTTTTAATGATTTTTGTACTCCGATATCTTTTTGTTAGTAAAGCTTTTACCTTAGTTTTGGACCTAGTGTCAGTCGCAGAACTATCATAAGATTTCTGTTTACTTCGATTATTCTTTTCTTCTCGTATCAATAAATTACGACAGAAATTGGCTACCTGGATAAAAATAATACACCTCGATATCTAATGCGATTTTAGTTAAAAAAATAAATACTAATAATTAATCATATCTTATAGGATTTTTTTTGAGAATGCCTAAGTAGGATAAAAATTACTAATTAATCATAATAGGTAAGAATTCTCCCGCCTGGTTGGATGCTATCTAATTGCCAATTTTGTACAGCCTGGCTAAGTAATTGTTCAGTACTAAGGTCTTGCCAATTAATAATAGTTGTTTGTGATAAAAAATTTAGTGCATCAACTAAAATAGGCCTCGGATCATTCATCGGCAGCGGCGGGGTATGATTTTGTTTAGAAAGTTTATTATGAGAACGATGTAATACTAGTGGTAAATGCACATAATCGGGTTGCGGAAAAGCCAGATAGCGATAGAGAGAAATTTGTCTAACGGTTGGCGCAATGAGATCCGCACCACGAACAACTTCGGTAATACCTTGGTCGTGATCGTCAATAACGACAACCAGATTATAAGCAAATAAATTATCTTTTCGAACAATAATGAAATCTTCTTCTGCCAAAGAGCAAGGCGCTACATAATCACCTTGTAATTGATCATAAAAACTATACACCGGTTTTGACTGTATTATCCTCAAAGCTGCGGCAGAACAAGATAAACCAAGATTGCGACAATGAGCGTCGTAATAACCACCAATAGTATTAATACGTTGGCGGGTACAGCGACAGTAATAGCAGCCATGGCGCTGCTTTAGCTGAGTTAAAATGTCACAGTAAATATCATGGCGTTGTGATTGATAGATTATTTTACCATCCCAATGTAAGCCATAATGGTCTAAAGTTTTTAAAATGCGAGAAGCTGCACCCGGCACTTCTCTAGTGGTATCGATGTCATCGATCCTAACATACCACTTTCCTTGCTTTTTTTTAGCTTGCAGGTAGCTACCAAGCGCAGTAACTAACGAGCCAAAATGGAGATCACCTGTGGGTGACGGAGCAAAGCGTCCAATATAAGGTGGAATGTTAGTAATTATTGAATTACTCATTTATTTCAAAAGGATACGGTACACTTTTGTGTACCGTATTTTTATGGTGTAAGATTATTGGCTAACCCGCCATCTGTTTTTCACGCATTTCAGCTAATGTTTTGCAATCAATGCATAAATCAGCTGTTGGACGAGCTTCTAAGCGGCGGATACCAATTTCAATCCCACAGCTTTCACAATAACCAAAATCTTCATCATCAACTTTTTTTAGCGTCTTCTCGATTTTTTTAATCAACTTACGTTCGCGATCGCGATTACGTAACTCAAGGCTAAATTCCTCTTCCTGTACCGCTCTATCAACGGGATCAGGGAAATTTGCCGCTTCATCCTGCATATGAGTTACAGTGCGGTCGACTTCATCTCTGAGTTGATTGCGCCATGTTTCGAGAATGCGCTTAAAATGTGCCAATTGGGCATCGTTCATGTACTCTTCGCCAGGCTTTTCTTGGTAAGGATCTACCCCAGCGATGGCGAGAATGCTTAAGGACGAGGTTTTAGGTTTTTGCCCTTCTTGCATAATGCTTCTCCTACACACGCAATATTCAAAAGAACCCCTCAAGGGGGAAAAACTAAGGCCGCTATAAATAACAGAACACTCTAAACTTGGCAATGGTTCTTACAATTCGTTTTACTGTACCAGGGTGATGCGCGTGTTATCTGCCTTAATTTGTATGTAAAACGAATTTTGCCTAAAAGAATATAATAGCTTGGTTTATTGAATAAATGGTATTTTTTTATCCATTGCTAGCCCTTTTTCTGATATTTTAATCTGATAGCAGAGTATTTCAATACCAACATTTGTTGCTTGCTGTAAGAGCGCAGCATATTGACAATCAATATGGCTTGCAACGGACATTTTCTTTATACCAGTATGAAGTACGGCAAAGAACAAAACTGCTCTTTCGCCTCGTTCGGCTATCAAGGATAGTTCACGTAAATGTTTTTGCCCTCTTATTGTAACAGCATCAGGAAAATAACCGATATTGTTTTCTAGTAAGGTGACTGATTTTACTTCAATATAGCAATTAACTTGCTGTTTTTTCTTTAGAAGGAGATCGATTCGACTATTTTCGTCGCCATATTTCACTTCCCGGCTAATGTTATCATAATCGGATAATTCCGGAATTTTATTTTCCGCTATAAATTGACTAATTAAATCATTTGCTCGATGAGTATTAACACAAATCCAATCGCCAGTTTGTGTTTGTGTCAGTTCCCAGCTATGTGGATATTTTCGCTTAATATTATTAGATGTTGAGTACCAAACTGTATCTCCGGGGGTTGCACAGCCTGTCATGGCACCTGTATTGGCGCAATGAATGGTTAGTAATTTACCTGCTGGTGTAATAACATCAGCAAGAAAACGTTTATAACGCTTTACTAATTGGGCTGATTCTAGTGGTGGGAACCAATACATTGCTAGCTACTCCGGTTGTGATAGACACGGCTAAAGGCAAAGCAATGCTACAATATTTGGCACTAAAAGTTAATAATTGTTGCTTTTTCATATAAATTAATGGATAGATAGTGTTCATTTGTAAGATAGTGGTAATAATGTTATTATCAGAGTATAAAACTGCTATTTGGCGGATGTTTATTATTTAATTATGATAAAAATGCTGTTTTAATGAGATATATGAAAGAAATATCTGTAAGTTATGATTAAACTCTTGGGCTAAAAATAAACTAATAGTAAATAAAGATTGATTTTATACCATGTATGACAAAGATAATTATGAACCCATTGGGCGCAGATCTAAGAAAAAGCCCACTGGTAAAAAATCAAAATCTCATCAAAATAATCGGTTAGATAACTATGATTATGAGTATGAAGATATTGATGACAACGAGGAAGAAGAACTAATGGCAAGTAAAGACAATAAGTCTCGGCCACCTAAAGATAGATGGCGTTGGTTTTGGTTGTTTGTCAAAATTGCCATAGTCTTGGCATTGTTAGTTGGTGTCTATGGTATCTATTTATATCAGAAAATCAGTGATCGTCTTGATGGTAAAGTTTGGGATCTACCGGCTGCAGTTTATGGCCGAATGGTTAATCTTGAACAGGGGATGAATTACAGTAAAGAAGAGATGATTCGATTATTAGATGGCATGCAATATCGCCAGGTAAATAAAATTACTTTACCCGGTGAGTATATTGTTAAAGATAACACGATAGAAATGTTACGCCGGCCATTTTCCTTTCCTGATCAAAGAGAAGAACAGATTTTAGCTAAATTAAGTTTTGATCATGCTCGGCTCACCAATATTACTAATATGGAAAATGGACGTTCGTTTGGTTTTTTTCGACTAGATCCTAAACTTATCACTATGATGCAATCGGCGAACAATGAGCAACGCTTAGTCTTGCCGAGAGAAGATTTTCCTGATTCTTTAGTCAAAATATTACTTGAAACTGAAGATCGACATTTTTATGAGCATGATGGAGTAAGTATTTATTCTATTGGGCGTGCGGTTATTGCTAATTTAATGGCTGGTAAGACGGTTCAGGGTGGCAGTACGCTAACTCAACAATTAGTTAAAAACTTATTTTTAAGTAATGAAAGAACGTTAATACGTAAAGCTAATGAAGCTTATATGGCAATTTTAATGGATTCTCGCTATAGCAAAGAACGTATTCTTGAACTGTACTTAAATGAAGTTTATTTAGGACAAAGCGGTGATGACCAAATTCGGGGTTTTCCCCTTGCTAGCCTCTACTATTTTGGTCGTCCAATCGATGAGCTGAGTATTGATCAACAAGCGTTATTAGTTGGTATGGTGAAGGGAGCATCACTATATAACCCATGGCGTAATCCTAAATTGGCGCTAGAACGTCGTAATTTAGTGTTAAAGCTATTGGAAACGCGAGAAATTATCGATCATGAAATGTATAATATATTGAGTGCTCGTCCTTTAGGCGTTAAACCAAGAAGCGGTGTTTTGACACCTCAACCCGCCTTTATGCAGCTCGTTCGGCAAGAATTAGTTGAAAAATTGGGCGATAGAGTAAATAACCTTTCTGGAGCTAAAATCTTTACTACTTTAGATCCAGTCTCGCAGCAAGCGGCTGAAAATGCCGTCGAACAGGGGATAGCTGATTTACGTAAAACACGTAAGTTGCCTGATCTGGAAGGCGCGATGGTAGTTGTTGACCGTATTAATGGTGAAGTGCGCGCTATGGTCGGTGGCTCACAACCACAATATTCTGGTTTTAACCGAGCGTTAAATGCTCGCCGCTCAATTGGTTCACTGGCTAAGCCGTCAACTTATCTTACCGCATTAAGTGAACCAGACCGTTTTCGTTTAAATACTTGGGTACCTGACGAGCCGATTAGCGTCAAATTTGATAATCAAATATGGGAACCGAGAAATTATGATCGCCGTTTTCGGGGACAGCTCATGTTGATTGATGCTTTGGCCAGCTCGCTGAATATTCCGACGGTGAATGTTGGCTTGAGTGTTGGTTTGGATCAGGTTAGTAAAGTATTAGTAAGTCTTGGTGTGCCAAGTGATGCGATAGAAAAAGTGCCGGCAATGTTATTAGGTGCCTTGAACTTAACGCCAATGGAAACGGCGCAAATGTTTCAAACCATTAGTGGCGGTGGCAATCGAGCGGCATTATCGGCATTACGCTCCGTGATTGATGGTGATGGCAATGAACTTTATCAAAGTTATCCATCTGCAGAGCGGGCAGTATCTCCGCAGGCAGCTTATTTAACACTTTATGGTATGCAACAAGTGGTTGAGCGCGGAACATCTCGTTCATTAATGAATAAATTTGCTCAATACCACTTAGCCGGTAAGACCGGAACAACAAATGATCTACGCGATAGTTGGTTTGCTGGTATCGATGGTAAGGAAGTGGCAATTGCTTGGGCTGGTCGTGATAATAATGGTCCAACAAATCTTACTGGTGCAAGTGGTGCATTACATCTATATCGTCGTTATTTAGAAAATCAGACTCCATTGGCATTGGATAATCGCTCTCCCGATGGAATTATGGAGATGCGAGTGAATATCGATGGCAGTTTTAACTGCGCAGGTGGTGGAGATCGTATTTTGCCAGTATGGACAGAGGATCCTCAAGCATTATGTCAGCAAGGGGTGCAAGTATTGAAGCCAAACCTGAACTTAAATGAACAGCAGAGCAAAAGTAATGATGCACCTGCTTGGGTGAAAGAGATGTTTGGACAGTAATAAAAATCTAGTAAACCGGCGCTATGGTAAAAAATTAGCGCCGGTTTTTTTATGGCTTAATAAATGATCAGTTCATCTTATTAAAAGCATTTTCTGCTGCTTTAATTGTGCGATCAATATCTTCATCACTATGCGCAATGGACATGAAACCCGCCTCATAGGCAGAAGGTGCCAAATAAACGCCTTCGTCTAACATGAAATGGAAGAATTGCTTAAATTTCTCAATATCACATTGCATGACATCCTGATAGCAGTTAACTTGTGGTGATAATGTAAAAAATAGACCAAACATGCCGCCAACATGATTAACAACCAACGGAATAGCAGCTTGTTGAGCTTTTTCTTGTAAGCCTGTAACAAGTTTTTTCGTCAGTTCTGCTAAGCGTTTATGGGTATTGGGTTTAGCAACTTCTGTTAGGCAAGCAAGGCCTGCTGCCATCGCTAATGGGTTGCCTGATAAGGTACCGGCTTGATAAATTGGCCCTATTGGAGCGAGTTTTTTCATCAATTCGCGGCGGCCACCGAATGCACCAACAGGCATACCACCGCCGATTATTTTACCTAAACAGGTCAAATCAGGTTTAACTTGATAATGTGCTTGTGCGCCACCTAAGGCAACTCGAAAGCCGGTTATCACTTCGTCGATAATTAATAACGCGCCAAATTGATCGCATAATGTACGTAGTCCAGGCAGGAATTCAGCCTCGGGTAGAATACAATTCATATTGCCCGCTACTGGCTCTACAATGATAGCAGCGATTTCTTGCGGATATTGGACAAAAGTACGCCGAACTGAATCTAAATCATTAAATGTACAGGTAAGAGTATGTTTGGCAACATCAGCGGGAACGCCAGGAGAATTAGGTTGACCAAAGGTTAAAGCGCCTGAGCCTGCTTTAACTAATAGGCAATCGGCATGTCCATGGTAGCAGCCTTCAAATTTAATAATCTTGTCACGCCCTGTATAACCGCGAGCGAGCCGTATGGCACTCATTGTGGCTTCTGTGCCTGAATTTACCATACGAACCATTTCGATGGATGGAATAAGTTGACTGATAATTTCTGCCATTGTTACTTCAATGGCGGTCGGGGCACCAAAACTCAGGCCATTTTCTGCCGCTTGGATGACCGCTTGCTTAATTGTGGGGTGATTATGACCTAAAATCATCGGCCCCCAAGAACCAACGTAATCGATATAAGCTTTGCCATCAACATCATAAATATAAGCACCGTCAGCTCGCTGAATAAATAATGGATAGCCGCCAACACCATTAAACGCCCGAACCGGTGAATTGACACCGCCAGGAATAAATTTTTTGGCTTTTAGGTAAAGTGTTTTAGATTGACTCATTAAATAACTCCAAGCATTGGTCCAGTAGAAATTTTGCTCATATTTTAAAGCAGTATTGGCAGTAAACCAAATAGCAAATCTAGCGAGAATTTTTTAAATCAGTTAATTTCGGCTGGATCTTGAATCAATTGGCCGGCTGTTAGATAATCATCCCTTGTCCAGTGAAGTATTGATGCTTCCTGCGTCTATTGATTTGCATGTCGGCCTGGAGTTAGAAATGAGTAATGATACTGCACTGCCTATACAGTTTACTGATGCTGCAGCGAATAAAGTTAAAGCGTTGATTGCGGATGAAGAAAATCCCAATTTGCGTTTGCGCGTCTATATTACTGGTGGAGGCTGTAGTGGTTTTCAATATGGTTTCACCTTTGATGATAAAATGAATGAAGGTGATTTAACGATTGAAAAGCAAGGCGTCGAACTAATCGTTGATCCTATGAGTTTACAGTATCTGGTTGGCGGTTGTGTTGATTATATTGAAGGATTAGAAGGGTCACGGTTTGTGGTAACCAATCCAAATGCGAAAACAACTTGTGGTTGCGGTTCTTCATTTAGTATTTAATCGCTTAACTTACTAAGGGTAATTAATAACCCTTAGTATTGGGATCTAGCCTAAGTGGTTGTTAATAGCTCATTTACGGCTTTGGCTTGAGTTAGCTAAATTAGCCAGCATAGTTTGTACCAATAGGCTTGATTGGCGAGCCGCGACAGGCAAAAATTCCTCAAAAGAGAGATGAGACTCTTTATCAGCGACATCAGAAATTGCACGCACAACAACGAATGGGATATCAAATTGATAACATACATGACCAATTGCGGCGCTTTCCATTTCAACAGCGATGGCAGTAGGAAAAGTTTGGCGAATAGAGGTTAGCTCTTTTGCGCCATTAATAAAGCTATCACCACTACAAATCAAACCGCGAACAGCATGTAAATCTAATTTTTCAATACACTTTTCGGCCAGTTCTTGTAATTTTTGATCCGCTTTAAATGTGGCTGGACATTTTGCCATTTGGCCTGGTTGGTAACCAAAGGCGGTGATATTGACATCATGATAGCAAACTTCAATTGAAACCACGATATCACCAACCTGCAAAGCAGGTACTAACCCACCGGCGGAGCCAGTGTTAATAATAAATTCAGGGGCAAAATGTTCTATTAGTAATGTTGTTCCCATTGCCGCAGAAACTTTACCAATGCCTGATTTTAATAATGCGATATCAAGATCATCAAATTTTCCGCAGTAAATTTCGCAGCCAGCCTGTGATAATGTAAACTGAGCATTGATTTGCTCGCGCAATAATGCCACCTCTTGCTCCATTGCACCTATTATTGCAACTTTCATTGTGTCATACTCATAGTTGATTAATTAGACATGTTGTCAGATCCGTGCCATTCTAACATTGAAAAGAGAAAAAAAGTTAACTGTGATCCATTAGCTGGGGATATTTCATCATCGGGAGGGGAAATGTCCAAGATTGATTTTAGACAAAAGCTCAATTTTCTTCGTAAATATAGTGATTACAATGTTGATGCAAAGAATGAGGAACAAGTTAATCGTCAATTTGAAAGTGATCGAGGGCGCATTATTAATTCTGCCGCAATACGCCGCTTACAACAGAAGACTCAAGTCTTTCCTTTAGAACAAAATGCGGCTGTTCGAAGTCGTCTGACGCATTCCTTAGAAGTGCAGCAAATTGGCCGTTTTATTGCAAAGACTGTGATAAGCCAATTGAAAAAAAAGAAATTGCTGGCAACTTATGGTCTCTCTGAGCTCCTTGATGCGTTTGAAAGTTTGATTGAAATGGCATGTTTAATGCATGATATTGGCAACCCACCTTTTGGTCATTTTGGTGAAGCGGCCATTAAAAGCTGGTTTTCAACATTACTTGACGCTGAATTTGTTTCTACTAAATCAAAGGCTATAGATCAATGCCAAATTAATTTTCTACAACTAACAAATGAATCTAACAAGGATTTGCTTCGTCGCCAATTACGTATAGATCTTTGTCAATTTGAAGGAAATGCTCAGGGACTTAGAATGATCCATCAATTATTAAAATTGAACCTGACTTATGCTCAAATTGGCTCAATCTTAAAATATACTAAAGGTGCTTATCAACTGGATAAAATCCCTAAAGATTTTGATTATTTAACTAAAAAACCGGGCTATTATTGGTCAGAAGATAGTTTTATCAAAGAGTTGTATCGTCGATTGGATATGAAGCCATATTGTCGTTTCCCGCTTTCCTACATTATGGAAGCGGCAGATGATATCTCTTATTGCATTGCCGATTTGGATGATGCGGTAGAAAAAGGTATTTTCAGTGTTGATAAGCTGTTGGAATATTTACGGCAAGGTTGGTTGGAAACAGGTAAAAAAGTAAAAGGTGATTTATTTGAACAGACAGTAGAAAAAGCTTACAAAAGTATTAATCACAATGAAACAAGACGTAGCAAGCAAGATCAATTTTTTATGTATCTTAGAGTTAATATTATTAGTAAATTGGCGTCGTACAGTGCTCATCGTTTTATTAAACATTTAGCTGAAATTTATGCCGGAAGTTTTAATAGTGCCTTATTAGAAGATAAAAGTGATGAACATCATCTCTTGGAGGTATTGAAAGGAGTTGCCTATAAACATGTATTTACGCACCCGGAAGTTGAACAATTAGAATTACAAGGTTATCGAATAATTAGCGGTTTGTTAAACTTTTATCGCCCATTATTATTAATGCCACGTGCTGATTTTACCCAGCTTTATCAAGATAAGTATCACAAGAAGTATTTCATTGAAACACGTCTATTGCATAAATTATCTACTAAACATTGTTTAGCTTATGGTGAAGCCATTGAAGGAATTTGCACTACTGATGAGACAGAAAAAGATATATTAGAATTTTATTACCGCGCTCGCCTTATACAAGACTATATTAGTGGTATGACAGATCATTATGCTTATCAGGAATATCGAAAATTTACTGTGAAAAATTAAAAAATGTTATGCTATTAAATTAAATAACGAAAATAAGTATTACTTAAATATATAGATTGGGCACCTCGAAAAACCTAAGCCGAGTTTGATTTTGCTGATAAAGTTATCGGAAGCTGGTCTACTGAGCTAACCACCATGAAGAAACGCAGCGCCATTAAGAATGACCTCTTTGCAAACCAGTATCACCAACAGACGATCGACAAGT
>NZ_NHNG01000718.1:0-732 GCF_002287155.1 Arsenophonus sp. ENCA | reverse complement strand
CCCCTTGAACGACTTTGACGATGTGACCGAAGCGTCACTCGCTGATAAATCCATCTAATTAAAAGGTAACGTGATGAAAATCAAATTAAACAACGTACGTCTGGCTTTTCCTGAGTTATTTGAACCTACGCAAGTCAGTGGTCAGGGCGCCTTCAAATACCGAGCCAATTTCCTTATCGCCAAAAATCGTACTGATCTGATTAAGGAAATCAAAAAGGGGATTGAGGCGGTCATTAAGGAAAAATGGGGAGCCAAAGAGGTAGAAAAAATTTATAACAGCATCTGCCACTCCAACAACCGTTTTTGCTTCCGCGACGGCGACAATAAAGAATACGACGGCTATGCCGGAAATATGTACATCACCGCCAGTAACAAAGATCGGCCGTTAGTCATTGACGTAAATCGCACACCACTTACCGCACAGGACGGGCGTCCCTACTCAGGCTGTTACGTTAACGCCACCATTGAATTTTACGCCTATGACAATAACGGTAAAGGCGTTTCAGCATCATTAAGAGGCGTTCAGTTTTTCCGTGATGGTGATACGTTTAGCGGTGGAAGCGTGGCCTCCGTTGACGAGTTTGACGACCTGAGCATGGCTGAGGAAGAAGAGTTATTGGCAAGTTAAACACCAGGGAACTACCGCGGCCTGAGGTAGTTAAACAATCAGGCAATATTTAAAAATTAGGTTAATTTTTAACCTGTTTAACTTAAGGAAAATTTGATATGTAA
>NZ_NHNG01000735.1:0-3629 GCF_002287155.1 Arsenophonus sp. ENCA | reverse complement strand
ATTATCAGCAGCGAGGGCGAACAGGTGGCCTAGCAACCAACGGTTGTTCTCAAATAACGGCCACAGGGCATCAGGCATCGTGAAGGTGCCATGTTGAAAGGGAACGTCAGGAAGACGCGCCATCATAGTGGCGATCCAGATATCGGTGGCCTTTTTGCCGCAGCTCGGGCATCCCCGACCTTTACGAGGCTGTCGCAAAAGCTCATGTTATCGATTAAAATTTGCTTTATTCGTTTTAAACGCAGATCTTTTATGACCGTATTTACTCGCAAACTGGAATCGCCTTCTCACACCAAACGTAAGTTTGTCAAAGCGCAAAATCTACCTATCTTGGAGGGTTCTGTTTCCCTTTGCGATTATCTCAAGCAAATTGGTGAACGTAGGGCATTTATTAAGCCTGTTGCTCAATAGCAAAATTAATTGTGACTTACAAAAAAACCAGCTATTGATGATAAAATAATCAATTTTTGAATTAAAAATGACCTATATAAGATTAAAAAATAACCTATTTTTGTGTTTTTTAGATGTATCTAACTTGTTTTTATTGAAAGCAGTTTTATTTCACTATTGAGCAACAGGCTTATTGAACCGTCCAAAGCACAGGTACTGGAGAGTCAAATCGAGCAAAGTGCCGGTTTTTTGCAGAAAATTAACCTGGTGCCGGTACTTGAACAGCAAGGTCAGGCAATAGGACTCGGGATGGGCTCTACGGTCGCCGGTACCACCGATACGAGTAGCAAACGTCGAGAACCGATTGACCCGACGGCCCTGAACGCCATTGATTATTATTGCTATCAAACCAATTTCGATACCGCGATTAGCTATGCCAAGCTCGATATGTGGGCCAAATTTAACGATTTTCAGCGTCGTATCCGCGATGCGATTGTCCGCCGTCAGGCCCTTGACCGCATTATGATTGGTTTTAACGGCATCAAGCGGGAAAAAACCTCAGACCGTACTCAAAATGCCAAATTACAGGATGTAAATGTCGGCTGGTTGCAAAAAATTCGCAATGATGCACCGACTCATGTGATGGCTAAAATCACCGACAGTCAGGGTAAATTGACTTCAAATACCCTCCGCATTGGCGAAAAAGGCGATTACAAAAATCTGGATGCGCTGGTAATGGACACCGTTGAACGAGTGATTGATGAAGTGTATCAGGATGATACCGATTTGGTGATTATTTGTGGTCGTTCCTTGCTTGCCGATAAATATTTTCCGATTGTTAACAAAGCACAGCCTAACAGCGAAATGCTGGCCGCCGATGTGATTATCAGTCAAAAACGCCTAGGTGGATTACCGGCTATTCGCGCCCCATTCTTCCCCGACAAATCCTTGCTCATTACTCGTTTGGATAATCTCTCGATTTACTATCAGCAAGACACCCGTCGTCGCCAAATCAAGGATACGCCCGAGCGTGACCGGATTAAAAATTATGAGTCGGTCAATGAAGCCTATGTGGTGGAAGATTATCGCGGGGTGGCACTGGTCGAAAATATTGACATCTTACCCGAAGAGAAACCCCAATCGGGACTGCAAGGGGGGAATACACCCCATTCAGGTGGCAGCGGTCAGGTTAATCAGGGCGGTGGCTAATGCTCACCCCCTGGCAATGTCATCAGCTGCGTTTAGCAGGTGAAAAACCGGATGGTGCACATCCGTTACGGGATGCGGCCACACAGCAAATTCAATTGATGTTTCAGCAGGACAAACGTCAGTTAAAGCGGATTCAGTCAACCGAACGGAAAGCTGAATATAAAAAAACCGTGTTACCCCGTTATGCCCCCTGGGTGAGTGGGGTATTGGAAAACGACGACGGCCATCAGGATGACACGCTGATGATGGTGATGCTCTGGCGCATTGATGCCGGTGACATTGAAGGCGCGCTGGCTATCGCCGAATATGCCTTAGCGCACGGGCTTTTAATGCCGGCTGGACATACCCGCACAACGGGTTGCGCGATTGCGGAGGAAATGGCGGCAGCGGCAAAACTCGCTGACCAGCAGAGACAGCCGCTTGAATTGTCGCTTTTAGCGCAAACCGTCACCTTAACGGATGAGGAAGACATGACGGATGTGGTCAGAGCCGAATTCTACAAATGGGTGGGGTTTTGTCAGCGCGATAATGGCTTGCCAGACGCCGCTCTCGACACCTTAAAACGCGCCCTGAGGCTTTTCCAAGGGGTTGGCGTCAAAAAGCCTGTTGCTCAATAGTGAAATAAAACTGCTTTCAATAAAAACAAGTTAGATACATCTAAAAAACACAAAATAGGTTATTTTTTAATCTTATATAGGTCATTTTTAATTCAAAAATTGATGATTTTATCATCAATAGCTGGTTTTTTTGTAAGTCACAATTAATTTTGCTATTGAGCAACAGGCTTAAAGGCGAGATCAAAAAGCTGGAAAAAGCGCGCAACACCGCGTTACCGAAAACATGAGTTGTGCCCACGCACCCGGGCGGCACAGTGAAAGACCGCGTTATGTTCACCGTCCACCGCCCGACCTATTGAGATGAGGATATGGATTTTATTTCGCCAGAAAAACCGCCTAAAGAAGAAGATGACCTGGTGGCCGACGATCCCTTCTGGCCTGCCGTGTCACCCCCAAATTACCGCGCGGTGATGCGTGAGAACGATGGCACCATCATCGCTTCGCGTCTTAAAGATGCACTCACCCACGCGATGATTGAAGTGGCGTGCGAACTGCGGGACTGGCAAACCCAGAAAAAACGCGAAGGATTTAACCAGCTAGCCGATATTCCGGCTATGCATATCAATAACGACAGTGCGCTTTGCCTGTTGTATGAACGTGCGGTATTTGGCCTGGCCAAGGCTAATTTGTCGGAACGGTTTCGAGACATCGACACACAAGCATTAGGCCACAAAAAAGCCGACAGTCTGTCGCCGACCATTGATGATTACCGACGTGATGCCCTCTGGGCGATAGCACGAATTAAAGGGCAGGGTCATAACGTGATGGCACTGATATGAAGGTACTGAGTCAACAAAACGAGAGTCTGGATGAGATTTGTTTTCGCTACTACGGCACCTGCATCGGCACCGTTGAACGCGTGCTTGAAGTTAATCCGGGACTTTGCGACCACGCCGACAAACTGCCGATGGGCGTTGAAATTCAATTACCGGAAATCAGCGCGGCCACGTCAAATCGTTCGCAGATTGTCCTATGGGACTAAACAGGAAATGGATACCCTGAAAAAGGGGGAGTGATGCGTATGTTTGAAAAGTATTCCAGTCCCTTGTCGTATATGGGCGGAATTGTCACAACAGCCATTGGCATTTTCACTCTCGAACAGTGGGTTGGCCTGATAGGTATCGTCTGCACGGTCATCACCTGTCTGGTCAACTGGTATTACAAACGCAAGGAGTACCGGTTAAAAGAGGCTGTCGCAAAAGCTCATGTTATCGATTAAAATTTGCTTTATTCGTTTTAAACGCAGATCTTTTATGACCGTATTTACTCGCAAACTGGAATCGCCTTCTCACACCAAACGTAAGTTTGTCAAAGCGCAAAATCTACCTATCTTGGAGGGTTCTGTTTCCCTTTGCGATTATCTCAAGCAAATTGGTGAACGTAGGGCATTTATTGTCACAGAGATTTTGGATG
>NZ_NHNG01000650.1:0-732 GCF_002287155.1 Arsenophonus sp. ENCA | reverse complement strand
TGATGCCATCAAACAGACCAAGGAAAGCGCTGAACAAATAAAACAGGCTGGGGCAGAAAAAGCTAAACAAGTGGTTGATAATGCGAAAGAAGCTGCAACCGATATAAAAAATAAAGCTGCTGAAGAAGCTGATAAACTATCAACAAAAGCAGATCAATTAAAAGAAACAACCAAACAAAAAACATCAGAGTTGCAACAAAATATTTCAGATAAAGCCACTGAAGCCACAAATCAAGCCAAAGAAAAAGCAACCCAAGTTAAAGAAGGGTTTAATTCTGAGGTCTAGACATTATCTGATAAAGCAGCAGCGGCTAAAGAGGATCTAACCAATAAGGCAAACACTTTAAGTGAAAGCGCTAAAGAAAAAGCGGCAACCATGCAACAAAACTCTCAACCACAAAAACAATAAAATTCAATTAGTTTAATCAATTAAAAAGAAAATATTGTTAAAAAATTAATTGTAGTTAGAACCATCGAAATAAGAATAATATTGTTTTACACTTCCTTCTAACCTGATAAGGCCAGTATTTCTGGCCTCTTTTTTTAATCTGGCAAGATTGATCATATAAAATTTATAATAATTTGAAATTAATGCTGTGACATGTTGATTAAAATAGTTGCCAGATTTATTACACCAAAAACGGTTTACCAAAATAGTATATTCGCAATGTCTTTACAGAGAGCCTAAATTGGCGGTAATAGCTGCGACATAAATAGCATGATATTTTCACT
>NZ_NHNG01000145.1:0-3654 GCF_002287155.1 Arsenophonus sp. ENCA | reverse complement strand
AGCACCCACGACAGTCAGCATTTCGAAAGGGTCATTGACAAGGCCAACACCAATCGCAATATCTACGCCGACCGAGGCTATCCCTCTGCGGAGCGGGAAGCTTGGCTGAAGGCAAACGGCTATAGGAGCCAGATTCAGCGTAAAGGCCATCGAAACAAACCGTTGTCCAAGACTCAGCAAGGGCGAAACCACAGGATTGCAAAGACTAGGGCACGGGTTGAACATGCATTTGCGGCGATGGAACAAATGGGTAGAAAACTGATCCGCACCATTGGACAGGTGCGCGCTAATTTTGCCATGACGATGATGGCAGCATGTTACAACCTAAAGCGGTTGGCGTACTTCCAGAGCGCGTGCATCGTGGCTTTCTGACGCCCAGAATGGGTCAAATGGCCCTAGCCAGGGCAATGTGCGATAGAATCAGTAGCGTGATAATCAAAAAAAATCTAATTATTTAGAATGAAAGCCAAGGGTTAATTGAAAATCTTGAGTTTTTCGAGGTGCCCTTAAATGATAATCTATAAACTAATTAATTAGTTTCAATAATGGTTAATGCTTTATAACATGAAAAACTATTCATATTAGTGATTATTTGATTGTATTCATCCGTCAACGGAGAGTACACTCTAATAATCATTTTTATTATTTAACCTACTTCTTAAGGGGAAAAGTAGTGAGTGTAGCTATTATAATTAGCACTCATGGTGTTGCTGCAAAACAGTTGCTCATGACCGCTGAAATGTTGATTGGCGAACAACAAAATATCGCTTATATCGATTTTGTTCCAGGTGAAAACGCTGATACATTAATTGAAAAATATAATCAAAAGCTTAATGAGCTCGATGTTTCTCAAGGTGTGTTATTTTTAGTAGATATGTGGGGAGGCAGTCCATTTAACGCCGCTAGTCGAATTATCGAAAGTAAAGATAAAGACAAATATGATATAGTTACCGGAGTTAACGTCCCCATGTTAGTTGCTACGTTACTATCCCGTGATGATGATCCTACTTTTAGTGAATTAGTCAACACTGCTATTGAAACCGGTCGCAGCGAAATTAAAGCCAACAATCAGCAGACTAGCGATAAACCACAAAATTCACCGATGCCAACTCCCCCTCCAAAGGTAACCAATTCAGCTACGCAAGGCCATATGTTTATTGCCCTTGCACGAATTGATGATCGTTTAATTCATGGTCAAGTGGCTACTCGCTGGACCAAAGAGACAAAAGTTAAACGTATTATCGTAGTCAGTAATGAAGTTGCTAAAGATCATGTTCGTTCAACCTTATTAAAACAAGTTGCGCCACCGGGTGTCACTGCGCATGTGGTCGACGTAGAAAAATGTATTCGTGTCTACAATAATCCTAAGTATGCCGGTGAACGCGTTATGCTGTTATTTACCAATCCAACAGACGTTTTACGCCTTGTTGACGGTGGTGTCGAAATAAAGTCTGTTAATATTGGTGGCATGGCATACCGTGAGGGTAAAACACAGGTTAACAATGCAATCTCGATCGATAATGAGGATATTGATGCTTTCAATCAATTATCCAAACGAGGCATTGAACTTGAAGCGCGTAAAGTTTCTAGTGACAACAAACTGGATATGTTAGCTCTTATCAAAAAAGCAAAAAACTGAGTTTCCTTTTTTGGTTATCCATTCACGACTTAAAAATAGATTCACCAACGTTGTTGGTTACAGGAGATAAACAATGGAGCTTACCGTTGTTCAAATCATACTCGTTTTCCTTGTTGCCTGTATTGCAGGTATGGGTTCTGTGCTAGATGAATTCCAATTTCATCGTCCTTTAATTGCTTGTACACTAATTGGTCTCGTACTTGGTGACCTAAAAACAGGAATAATTATCGGCGGCACGCTGGAAATGATCGCGCTCGGATGGATGAATATCGGTGCGGCCATGGCTCCCGATGCCGCCCTAGCCTCAATTATTTCTACCATTCTGGTTATTGCCGGCGGGCAGGATATTGGTACCGGTATTGCACTAGCAATTCCTTTAGCTGCCGCAGGACAAGTATTGACCGTTATTGTTCGGACAATCACTGTTGCATTCCAACATGCATCTGATCGCGCTGCATTATCTGCTAATTTACGTGCATTAACCATAATTCATATCTTAGCTCTGTTATTACAGGCTATGCGTATTGCTATTCCTTCTTTAATTGTTGCTATCTCTGTAGGTACTTCAGAAGTCCAACACCTACTGGATTCAATTCCTGAGGTTGTCACTAAAGGGTTGAATATTGCTGGCGGTATGATCGTTGTTGTCGGTTACGCTATGGTAATCAATATGATGCGTGCGGGTTATCTAATGCCATTCTTCTACTTGGGCTTTGTAACTGCTGCATTTACCAATTTCAACCTAGTTGCACTAGGCGTGATTGGTGTTGTGATGGCTATTCTCTATATTCAACTCAGTCCAAAATACAACCAATCACAAATTGCTGCTTCGCAAAATAACGGCAATAGTGATTTAGATAATGAATTAGATTAATTAAGGAATGTAATAATGGCAGATACAACTTCAGTAAACCAAACAAATCTAAAAAAGCTTACTGCTGGTGATATTCGCGGAGTTTTTTTACGTTCCAATCTTTTTCAAGGATCGTGGAACTTTGAACGTATGCAAGCCCTTGGCTTTTGTTTTTCAATGATCCCAGTGATCCGACGTTTATACCCTGAAAACAGTGAAGAACGTAAACAAGCCATTAAACGCCATCTTGAGTTTTTTAATACCCATCCTTATGTAGCTGCGCCTGTTTTAGGTGTCACCATAGCAATGGAAGAGCAAAGAGCTAATGGCGCGGATATCGATGATGGTGCAATTAATGGTATCAAAGTAGGTTTAATGGGCCCTCTAGCGGGTGTTGGTGACCCTATTTTTTGGGGCACAGTACGTCCAGTATTTGCGGCTCTAGGTGCCGGAATTGCAATGTCAGGTAGTCTACTAGGGCCGCTACTATTTTTTATTTTGTTTAATTTAGTTCGCTTATTAACCCGTTATTACGGTGTTACCTATGGCTATAAAAAAGGGCTCGATATTGTTCATGACATGGGGGGTGGCTTTTTACAAAAAATGACCGAAGGTGCTTCTATCCTAGGGCTATTTGTCATGGGAGCATTAGTCAATAAGTGGACTAATGTTAATATCCCTTTAGTCGTATCAGAGATAAAAAATCCCAATACTGGTGAGGTGACAATTACCACCGTACAAACTATCCTCAATCAATTAATGCCGGGTTTAGTGCCATTATTACTAACCTTTGGTTGTATGTGGTTATTGAGACGCAAGGTTAATCCACTATGGATTATCATTGGTTTCTTTATTCTAGGCATTGTTGGCTATTGGGCTGGATTTTTAGGCTAACAGACTCAATTTCTTAATTGTCAATTGCGGGAGGTTGCAACCTCCCGTTTTTAATTTTATCTTTACAGCAGATTAATAATCGATTGGAGGGCACCTCGAAAAACCTAAGCCGAGTTTGATTTTGCTGATAAAGTTATCGGAAGCTGGTCTACTGAGCTAACCACCATGAAGAAACGCAGCGCCATTAAGAATGACCTCTTTGCAAACCAGTATCACCAACAGACGATCGACAAGTTGGGTGACCCGCTGGTCAAGATCGAAACCTGTA
>NZ_NHNG01000460.1:0-12546 GCF_002287155.1 Arsenophonus sp. ENCA | reverse complement strand
AGCACCCACGACAGTCAGCATTTCGAAAGGGTCATTGACAAGGCCAACACCAATCGCAATATCTACGCCGACCGAGGCTATCCCTCTGCGGAGCGGGAAGCTTGGCTGAAGGCAAACGGCTATAGGAGCCAGATTCAGCGTAAAGGCCATCGAAACAAACCGTTGTCCAAGACTCAGCAAGGGCGAAACCACAGGATTGCAAAGACTAGGGCACGGGTTGAACATGCATTTGCGGCGATGGAACAAATGGGTAGAAAACTGATCCGCACCATTGGACAGGTGCGCGCTAATTTTGCCATGACGATGATGGCAGCATGTTACAACCTAAAGCGGTTGGCGTACTTCCAGAGCGCGTGCATCGTGGCTTTCTGACGCCCAGAATGGGTCAAATGGCCCTAGCCAGGGCAATGTGCGATAGAATCAGTAGCGTGATAATCAAAAAAAATCTAATTATTTAGAATGAAAGCCAAGGGTTAATTGAAAATCTTGAGTTTTTCGAGGTGCCCAATATAGACAGTGATATTAGTGGACAATTGCTGAAAAAAAATCAGTTGGCTATTGCTAAAATAATTACCCGGGAAGATGGTATATTTTGCGGAATGCGTTGGGTAGAGCAGATATTTCAGCAACTTGATCAATCTGTTCAGCTTAAATGGCGGGTCCGTGATGGCGACAAAATTAAATCTGGCCAGATTCTTTGTATTATCGAAGGTGATGCCCATATACTGTTGCTTGCTGAAAGAGTTGCACTTAATTTTCTACAAACTTTATCAGGGGTTGCTACCAAAACAGCTCATTATGTTGAGATATTACAAGGCACAGAAGTAAAGTTATTAGATACGCGTAAGACCATACCTGGTTTAAGGAGCGCGCTCAAATATGCAGTACTTTGTGGAGGTGGTTTTAATCACAGGCTAGGTTTATTTGATGCTTATTTAATTAAAGAAAACCATATCATTGAAGAAGGGAATATTACTTCAGCAATTAAGAAAGCGCGTTTAGCGCATACAAATGTTCCTATCGAGGTTGAAGTTGAAAATATAAATGAATTGAATGAAGCAATTGAAGCAATTGAAGCAAAAGCAGATATTGTTATGTTATATAATTTTACTATTTCTATGATGCAAGAAGCGGTAATGATTGCTAAGGGAAAAGTGGCTCTTGAAGTATCGGGCAATATTACACTGAAAACATTAAAAGAGTATGCAAAAACAGGGGTAGATTATATTTCTGTTGGTGCATTAACTAAAAATATTACAGCAATAGATCTTTCTATGAGATTTCATGAATAGTTGAATAATACTACTAAATATTCTAACTATTTATTCAATCAACATATTGATATCAAAGAAACTTTATTAATTAAATTTTTTTTAATTATTTTAGATGTTTTGAAAAATTAAGGATATTTTTAATATCAACGCTATCAATCGTTTTCACTGAAAAACATTAATGTTATTTATAATAAAATTGTTATGTTCTTAACTACTGGATTGAATATTAATTCATTTATATTGATTAATAATTTAATTAAAGGTAAATAGTAACGTTTCAGTTGATTAATTATATGTATACAAAAATTAACATCGTTGCTAAAAAACAAATTAAAACTATCATTTATTTTTAATTTTTAAAAATCCTTATCAAAAAATGCGACTTTCTTAAGGTTAAATATAAGCTCTTATGGACAGTTGGTGAATACTTTGTTACTTTATGTACATCTAGGATAAATTGGTATTACCAATTGACTTTGGTAGTGTTAAATAAGTATTTACGCAAAATATAAGTGGCCTATTGTAAATATGGTTTATAGCAAAATTCGCCAACCTAAATTATCTGATGTCATTGAACAGCGCCTTGAGCATTTAATCCTTGAAGGAATATTGCGCCCCGGAGAAAAATTGCTACCTGAACGTGAGTTGGCTAAGCAATTTGATGTTTCTCGTCCCTCTTTGCGTGAGGCTATTCAGAGGCTTGAAGCAAAAGGTTTTCTTCTTCGCCGACAAGGTGGGGGGACGTTCGTCCAAACAAATCTATGGCAAAGCTTTAGTGATCCGCTTACCCAGTTATTATCTGGGCATATGGAATCACAATTTGATCTTTTAGAAACACGTCATGCACTTGAAGGTATTGCTGCTTATTATGCTGCTTTAAGAGGAACCGATGAGGATCTAGCTCGGATTAAGATCAGTCATTTACAAATTCAGGATATTGAAGAGCGTGGGGACGTTAATGCTGAAGTTGAGGCTGTTTTGCAATATCAGCTGGTTGTTACTGAAGCGGCTCATAATGTGGTATTACTTCATATACTTCGTTGTATGGTTCCATTGTTAGAGCAGAATATTAGACAAAATTTTGAGTGCTTGTATACCCGTAAAGAAATGCACGCAGCAGTAAGTAAACATAGAACTCAAATTTTTGAAGCTATTATCGCACGTGAACCTGAAAAAGCACAGGAAGCTTCACATCGTCATTTAGCATTTATTGAGGAGATTTTGCTGGACATCAGTCGTGAGCATACACGTCGTGAGCGTTCTTTACGTCGAATACAACAATATCAAAATTTAATTTAGTAGTGCAGATTTTTTTGTTGCTGCGTCTGCATTACCGCTCTGATTTATTAGAGACAAAGTTGCGGCAATAGTGACTATCTTTTGTTCTTCTTTCTGGTTTTGTAAATATGTTCAAAAGATGGCTCAGTAACTACATTAGAAACAGATAATAGATAAGGAATAGACCATGTCAGATATGTCGAAGAATGACGTGGATCCGATCGAAACTCGCGACTGGTTACAGGCGATCGAATCGGTCATCCGTGAAGAAGGTGTTGATCGTGCTCAGTATCTTATTGATCAAGTATTACAACAAGCACGCAAGGGCGGCGTTAATATCGCAGCTGGTTCTGGAAACTGTGATTATATCAACACTATTTCCGTAGAGGATGAGCCTGATTATCCAGGCAACATGGATTTAGAGCGTCGTATTCGCTCTGCGATTCGTTGGAATGCTGTAATGGCAGTTTTACGAGCTTCTAAAAAAGATCTGGAGTTAGGTGGTCACATGGCATCTTTCCAGTCTTCTGCAACTTTATATGAAGTCTGTTTTAATCACTTCTTCCAGGCAAAAAATAATAAAAATGGTGGAGATTTAGTTTATTTCCAAGGACATATTTCGCCTGGTATTTATGCACGCGCATTTTTGGAAGGTCGTCTCACTGAAGAGCAAATGGACAATTTCCGGCAAGAGATTGGTGGCAAAGGTCTTTCCTCTTATCCTCATCCTAAATTGATGCCTGAATTTTGGCAATTTCCTACGGTGTCTATGGGATTAGGTCCAATAGGTGCTATTTATCAAGCAAAATTCTTAAAATACTTACAACACAGAGGTTTAAAGGATACCGCAGATCAGACAGTTTATGCTTTTCTTGGTGACGGTGAAATGGATGAACCTGAATCTAAAGGTGCTATCACGATTGCGACTCGTGAAAAGTTAGATAACCTGGTTTTTGTGATCAACTGTAACTTACAACGCCTTGATGGGCCAGTTACTGGTAATGGTAAGATTGTTAATGAGTTAGAAGGTATCTTTAGCGGTGCTGGATGGCAGGTCATTAAAGTCCTGTGGGGTGGCCGATGGGATGAATTATTGCGTAAGGATACTTCAGGTAAACTGATTCAGTTGATGAATGAAACTTTGGATGGTGATTATCAAACATTTAAGTCTAAAGATGGCGCTTATGTTCGTGAATACTTCTTCAATCGTTACCCTGAGACAAGTGCACTAGTCAAGGATATGACCGATGATGAAATCTGGTCGTTAAACCGTGGTGGTCATGATCCGAAAAAAGTTTATGCCGCTTTTAAAAAAGCGCAAGACACTAAAGGCAAGCCAACAGTCATTTTAGCTCAAACAGTTAAAGGCTACGGCATGGGCGATACTGCTGAAGGTAAAAATATTGCCCATCAGGTGAAAAAAATGAACCTGGAAGGGGTTCGTTATTTCCGTGATCGCTTTAATGTGCCGGTAGCGGATGATCAGGTAGAAAAATTATCTTTTATTACTTTTAAAGAAGATTCAGCTGAATATAAATATCTGCATGAGCGTCGTCAGGCATTAGGTGGATATTTACCTGCGCGAAATCCTACATTTGATGAAAAATTGGATATTCCTAGCCTAGAAGATTTTGGCCAATTATTAGCAGAGCAAAATAAAGAGATCTCTACTACGATCGCATTTGTACGTGCTTTGAATGTAATGCTAAAAAATAACTCAATTAAAGATCGTCTAGTGCCAATTATTGCTGATGAAGCACGTACTTTTGGTATGGAAGGTTTATTCCGTCAAATTGGGATCTATAGCCCAAATGGACAACAGTACACCCCTCAAGATCGTGAACAAGTTGCTTACTACAAAGAAGATGAAAAAGGTCAAATTCTTCAAGAAGGCATCAACGAATTGGGTGCGGGAGCCTCTTGGTTAGCTGCTGCTACATCATATAGCACAAATAATCTGCCGATGATCCCATTTTATATTTATTATTCCATGTTCGGCTTTCAGCGTATTGGTGATCTGTTATGGGCAGCTGGAGATCAGCAAGCGCGTGGCTTCCTAATTGGCGGAACCTCAGGACGTACCACATTGAATGGTGAAGGCTTGCAGCATGAAGATGGGCATAGCCATATCCAGTCACTAACCATACCTAACTGTATCTCTTATGATCCAGCTTACGCTTATGAAGTTGCTGTTATTATGCATGATGGTTTAGTTCGTATGTATGGTAAGAAACAAGAAAATGTTTACTACTATATTACTACCTTGAACGAAAATTATCATATGCCAGCGATGCCTACTGGTGTTGAGGAAGGTATTCGTAAAGGTATCTATAAACTTGAGTCACTAAAAGGCGAAAAAGGCAAAATTCAATTGTTGGGATCGGGTTCAATGATGCGTCATGTTCGCGAAGCTGCAAAAATTTTGTCCAGTGAGTATGGTATTGCTTCCGATGTTTATAGTGTAACGTCATTTACCGAATTAGCTCGTGAAGGACAGGATTGTGAGCGTTGGAATATGTTACATCCATCTGATAAACCTCGTGTACCTTATGTTGCTCAAATCATGAATGATGCTCCGGCAGTTGCATCAACAGATTATATGAAATTATTTGCAGAACAAATTCGTTCCTACATTCCTGCAAGTGATTATCGTGTTTTGGGTACTGATGGTTTTGGTCGTTCAGATAGCCGTGAAAACCTCCGTCATCATTTTGAGGTTGATACTTCCTATGTGATAGTAGCAGCGTTGGGTGAATTAGCTAAACGTGGTGAAATGGATGTAAAATTGGTGAATGAAGCCATCAAAAAATACAACATCAACCCAGAAAAAATTAACCCGCGTTTGGCATAAGAGGTAAAATCAATGTCTATTGAAATTAACGTTACTGATATTGGTGCAGATGAAGTTGAAGTTACCGAAATTATGGTAAAAGTGGGCGACAAAGTTGATGTTGAGCAGTCGTTAATTACCGTAGAAGGTGAAAAGGCGTCAATGGAAGTTCCGTCACCACAGGCTGGGGTTGTGAAAGAAATTAAAGTCGCAGTTGGTGACAAAGTCGCGACCGGTAAGTTGATTATGGTTTTTGATACAGGGGAAAAAGTAACAGAAGCTAGCGCTAAAACAACCTCTGATGCAAACACGGATAAAGCAGATAGCAAAGATGTGGGTCAAGCAAAAAGTGAATTAACGGAAGTTATTGTACCGGATATTGGTAATGATGAAGTTGAAGTTACGGATATAATGGTTAGTGTTGGTGATAAAATCTCCGTTGAGCAATCGTTAATTACTGTAGAAGGTGAAAAGGCATCGATGGAAGTGCCAGCGCCTTTTGCCGGCGAAGTTAAAGAGATCAAAATTGCTAAAGGCGATAAAGTTAAAACCGGTTCACTAATTATGATTTTTGCGGTTGATGCAACCGCAGCTTCACCAGCTGCCAGTGCGGATACTAGCAGCGCTGAAATAGCGAAAAAATCAGAGGCCCCGCCTTCTGAACCCCCTCAAGTCTCATCTACAGCACAGGCAAGTAATGTTGCTGAGACTAAAAATGAATTTATTGAAAATGATGCGTATGTGCATGCAACACCGCTTATTCGCCGTTTAGCGCGTGAATTTGGTGTTAATTTGGCTAAGGTAAATGGAACAGGGCGTAAAGGTCGCATTCTGCGTGAGGACGTTCAGACTTATGTCAAAGAGGCTGTAAAACGTTCTGAAGCTGGAGCGACTACTGCGGGTGGTTTGCCAGGCATGCTACCATGGCCAAAAGTTGATTTTAGTAAATTTGGTGAAGTTGAAGAAGTTGAACTCGGCCGCATTCAAAAGATATCTAGCGCTAATTTGAGTCGTAACTGGGTAATGATCCCGCATGTGACTGTCATGGAAGATGCTGATATTACCGAAGTAGAAGCTTTCCGTAAGCAGCAAAATAAAGAGATGGAAAAGTTGCAAACGGGAGTAAAAATTACACCATTAGTTTTTGTCATGAAAGCGGTTGCTCGAGCATTAGAAGAAATGCCTCGTTTCAATAGTTCAATTTCTGCCGATGCTCAGCGATTAACATTGAAAAAATATGTTCATATTGGTATTGCCGTTGATACCCCAAATGGTTTGGTTGTGCCTGTTATTCGCGATGTTAATAAGAAAGGTATTATCGAGCTTTCCAAAGAATTGATGGAAGTATCGAAGAAAGCACGTGCCGGCAAGTTGACCGCGTCTGATATGCAAGGTGGCAGCTTTACTATTTCTAGCTTAGGTGGTATCGGTACAACGAGTTTTACACCAATTATTAATGCGCCAGAAGTGGCTATTATGGGGCTATCTCGCTCATCTATGAAGCCAGTATGGAATGGCAGTGAATTTATTTCACGTCTGATATTACCTATGTCACTCTCCTTTGATCATCGTGTCATCGATGGTGCAGACGGCGCTCGTTTTGTCACTCGTATTGCACAGTTAATGAGTGATATTCGCCGTTTGATTATGTAATTTATAGACCGACTGAATGTCGGTCTGTTTTATTATTAGTAATTACAGAATTTTTTCTAATTCGTCCTATAGGTTGAGAGTTATGTCACGTTAGAGCACTTTCAAGGATGTTAACAATTCTGTAAACTGCCTATAGTACACACGTCTCGGTGGTTATAAAATTTTTCGTCTGACCCGCCGGACAACAAAAGTAAGAGGTCATGATGAGTACTGAAATTAAAACCCAAGTAGTGGTTCTAGGAGCGGGACCTGCGGGTTATTCAGCAGCTTTTCGCTGTGCAGATCTTGGTTTAGAAACGGTTTTAGTCGAGCGTTATGAGACATTAGGCGGCGTTTGTCTTAATGTCGGATGTATTCATTCCAAAGCATTATTGCATGTTGCAAAAGTAATTGAAGAAGCCAAAGCATTGGCGGCACATGGGATCGTATTTGGCGAACCGAAAACAGATATCGATAAAGTACGGTTGTGGAAAGAAAAGGTTATTGGCCAATTAACAACTGGTTTGGCCGGGATGGCAAAGGGTCGTAAAGTTAAAGTTGTTAATGGATTAGGTAAATTTACCGGTGCTAATACATTGGTTGTTGAAGGTAAAAAAGAAACAACAACCATAAACTTTGACAATGCTATTATTGCTGCAGGTTCACGTCCGATCCAGCTGCCATTTATTCCTCATGACGACCCACGAGTATGGGATTCTACTGATGCTTTGCAACTAACAAAAGTACCCAAGCGTATGTTAGTGATGGGCGGCGGTATCATCGGTTTAGAAATGGGTACTGTTTATCATGCATTAGGATCGGAAATTGATGTGGTTGAAATGTTCGATCAGGTTATTCCTGCAGCAGATAAGGACATTGTTAAGCTTTTTACTAAACAGATAAGTAAGAAGTTTAATTTAATGCTCGAGACGAAAGTGACTGCGGTGGAAGCCAAAAAAGATGGTATCTATGTAACGATGGAAGGCAAGAAGGCACCGGCCAAACCACAATGTTATGATGCTGTTTTAGTGGCAATTGGTCGTGTACCGAATGGCAAATTAATTGATGCGGGTAAAGCCGGAGTAGAAGTGGATGAGCGAGGTTTTATCCACACCGATAAACAGATGCGTACCAATGTGCCCCATATTTATGCGATTGGTGACATTGTCGGTCAGCCAATGCTGGCTCATAAAGGTGTTCATGAGGGTCATGTGGCGGCTGAAGTGATTTCTGGTTTGAAACACTATTTTGATCCAAAAGTCATTCCTTCAATTGCTTATACTGAGCCTGAAGTTGCTTGGGTTGGTTTGACGGAAAAAGAAGCTAAAGAAAAAGGTATCAGTTATGAAGTAGCTACTTTCCCATGGGCTGCTTCTGGTCGTGCTATTGCATCTGATTGTTCAGAAGGTATGACTAAGCTTATTTTTGATAAGGAAACCCACCGCGTTATTGGTGGGGCGGTTGTCGGTGTTAATGGTGGCGAATTACTAGGTGAAATTGGCTTAGCAATTGAAATGGGGTGTGATGCAGAAGACATTGCATTGACTATTCATGCTCACCCGACATTATACGAGTCAATCGGTATGGCAGCTGAAGTATTTGAGGGAAGTATTACTGATTTGCCTAATCCAAAAGCAAAGAAAAAGTAATTTATTTTATTCTGGTAAAATAAATTTGTTGTAAGCATTATTCGACTTATTACTAGTTCCTTTATTTGATTTAAATAAGGGAGCTATTTTTTGCTTGAAAAGTAAGAATAATATTTTATTCAATTGAAATGTTTATTATTTAATAAAATTAACTAGTTATTGCAATTTTTTATAAAAAATAAACCATTTTTGCTACTAATGGATAAAATTTTTTACCTAGAATAGCAATATATGAGATCAAAAAACCACAGCAATATTTATTGACTCTGATGAATGTTGGAGGTATGTAAATAAATTAACAGTATAATTAAATTCTGTTATTCTGGATGTTCCATACTGGGGATAATTGATAGAAGAAAAATTATGTAAAGCCAATTCCTCTGACCAGGCCTTTCACTTTCTATTTGAGATGTAGACAGCCAGGTATATAAATTAAAATCAATTGAGGAGAACGTCGTGCTAAAAGAGTACCGTGAGCATGTAGCTGAACGTGCAGCACAAGGAATAATACCCAAGCCACTAAATGCTACCCAAGTTGCTAAATTAGTTGAACTAATAAAAACCCCACCTGAAACTGAAAAAAATTTTCTATTAGATTTGTTAAGTAATCGTATCCCTCCTGGTGTTGATGAAGCTGCTTACGTGAAAGCAGACTTCTTAGCTGCTATTACGAAAGGAAAAACATATTCTCCATTACTTACACCAGCAAAAGCGACAGAGTTATTAGGCACTATGCGGGGTGGCTATAATATCTCTCCATTAATTGATGCGCTGGATGATGAACAGTTAGCTCCAATAGCAGCCAAAGCATTGTCCCATACTTTGTTAATGTTTGATAACTTCTATGACGTAGAAGAAAAAGCAAATATGGGCAACCAATATGCGCGCCAAGTTATAGATTCATGGGCAAATGCCGAATGGTTTCTTGATAAACCCGCATTAGCAGAGAAACTGACTGTAACGGTCTTTAAGGTAACGGGGGAAACCAATACTGATGATTTATCACCGGCACCTGATGCTTGGTCACGACCAGATATTCCGTTACATGCACAGGCAATGCTTAAAAATACCCGTGATGGAATTATACCCGATGAGCTTGGTGTCATTGGGCCTATCAAACAGATTGAAACATTGTGTAAAAAAGGCTTTCCATTAGCTTATGTTGGTGATGTTGTCGGTACAGGCTCTTCGCGAAAATCCGCAGCCAACTCAGTAATATGGTTTATGGGCAAAGATATTCCTTTTGTACCAAATAAACGTAATGGCGGCGTTGTTTTGGGTGGAAAAATTGCACCAATATTTTTTAATACGATGCAAGATGCGGGCGCCCTGCCGATTGAAGTTGATGTGACTTCACTGAATATGGGAGAGGTGATTGATATTTATCCCTATAAAGGAGAAATCCGCTGTCATGCCACTAATGCCTTATTAACAACCTTTGCATTAAAAACCGACGTTTTACTTGATGAAGTTCGAGCCGGCGGGCGGATTGCGCTGATTATAGGCCGTGGACTGACAGCACGAGCGCGTGAGTCTTTGGGCTTGCCTGCGATTGAAGTATTTCGCCAGGTAAAATCAGTGATACAAAGTGACCGAGGTTTTACCCTGGCACAAAAAATGGTTGGTCGTGCTTGTAATGAGCCTGGAATTCGTCCCGGTGAATATTGTGAGCCGAAGATGATGTCGGTTGGTTCGCAGGACACTACAGGACCAATGACCCGAGATGAGCTTAAGGATTTAGCTTGTTTAGGTTTTTCAGCCGATTTGGTTATGCAGTCATTTTGTCATACTGCCGCTTATCCAAAGCCTATCGATGTAACTACCCATGATACTTTACCCGATTTTGTTATGGATCGTGGCGGTGTTTCTTTGCGTCCCGGTGATGGTATTATTCATTCTTGGTTAAACAGGATGCTGTTGCCGGATACAGTAGGAACGGGTGGTGATTCACACACGCGTTTTCCTATCGGTATTTCATTTCCTGCTGGTTCCGGATTAGTTGCTTTTGCTGCGGCGACCGGTGTTATGCCTTTAGATATGCCTGAATCGGTATTAGTCCGCTTTAAAGGTCAAATGCAGCCAGGTATTACTTTACGTGATTTAGTTCATGCTATCCCTTACTATGCGATCCAACAGGATTTATTGACGGTCGAAAAGCGAGGTAAGAAAAATATTTTCTCAGGCCGAATATTAGAAATTGAAGGCTTACCCCAATTAAAAGTTGAACAAGCGTTTGAATTAGCGGATGCCTCGGCAGAACGCTCAGCTGCGGGTTGTACTATCAAGTTAGATAAAGAGCCCATTATCGAATATCTACAATCTAACATTGTATTATTGAAATGGATGATTGCGAATGGATATGGTGATCGCCGTACTCTCGAACGTCGCATTAGTTCAATGAATAAATGGTTGGCTGATCCGCAACTATTAACGGCAGATGCTGATGCAGATTATGCAGCGGTTATTGAAATTAATTTAAATGAAATAATCGAGCCTATTTTATGTGCACCAAATGATCCCGATGATGCACGTTTATTATCTTCCGTGGCGAATGAAAAAATTGATGAGGTTTTCATTGGCTCCTGTATGACTAATATTGGTCATTTCCGTGCGGCAGGTGAGCTTCTAGAGCAATATAAAGGGCAAATCCCCACTCGTTTATGGGTTGCTCCGCCGACTAAAATGGATGCGGCTAAGCTAATCGAAGAAGGTTATTACAATATTTTTGGTAAAAGTGGGGCACGGATTGAAATTCCTGGTTGCTCACTATGTATGGGTAATCAGGCTCGTGTTATGGATGGAGCAACCGTGGTTTCGACCTCTACCCGTAATTTCCCTAATCGACTAGGAACTGGCGCAAGGGTTTTTCTTGCTTCAGCAGAGTTGGCAGCAGTTGCTTCATTATTGGGATATTTACCAACGGTAGAAGAGTATCTGCAATTGATTAATAGCATGGGAAATAAGAGTCAAAATATATACCAATACTTAAATTTTGACTTACTACCTCAATATACAAAAAAAGCAGAAACAATAATTTTCCAGTCAGCTGTTTAAAGTAATAATTTTTCATATACCCTATTTCTTGCTGTAATTAATCAGAGATAGGGTATAGCGCTTAGATTCATTTATCTGCTATCTGAAAAACGTATGTCTCTTTAGGATTTGTATTTATTATTTACCAGACAACTTCAGATTAGATCTGTTAATAGGAATTAAAAAAGCGATCAAAATTTGCTTTTATATAAGTAAGCTGTGCATTACATGCTGTTTTAACTAGATCTTTTTGACTGCTATTAAGATTTTCTTTTTTCAATTTAAAAAAAAATCTTGCATTAATTAAACCGTTACATCGCATGATTTCAGGAATATTGTTATAGAATTATTTTTACCAGTATTAGCCGCTTCTATTACCAGTTTTTCAAAAACAAGATCGGTTATGTCACGAATATTATGGATTTCCTCATTATTAATTTTTCCATCCTTATAGGCTTCGTTTATGTATATTTCATTTATAATTTATCATTAATTTCTTTTGTATCCATAAATTAAAACCTTTATTAAAAAAATATAATCCATATTTAGAGAATAACAATTATTTAGCTATATCAACAAGAAAATAGCTTTTGAACAGACTTAACTGAAGCTTACAAATTCACGAGTTTCGCACAAAACTAATTTGGGTACGCTAATAAAACACGGATGTGCTCAGCAATAGCATTTTTGATTACGTCCCAATTTTGTTGATAAAGGGTTATTTTTTCAGATATACGACGTTTATGTTGTTCAAACCACGCAGAAATAGCGAGAAAAATATGATTTCTTTGCGCTCGGCTCGTGCGAGCCTGACAGCGTTCAATACCACAATTTTGTTTAACTTCTCGAT